>JAOTYD010000005.1 GCA_029862005.1 Gammaproteobacteria bacterium
TCAGCTGGATCTGAAGTCCGAATCGGACCGGGAGGCCTTGTTGGCGCTGCTCGCTGATGCCGATATTCTGCTCGAATCCTTCAGACCGGGCGTGCTGGCACGGCTTGGCCTTGGTCCCGACCGACTCGCCCAGGTTAATCCCGGGCTGATTCACTGTGCGCTCTCGGGTTACGGCCAGACGGGACCTTATGCCCGACGCGCCGGACACGATATCAATTATTGCGCGCTCAGCTCCCAATCGATTGTCAGCGGCACCGCGAAGCAACCGGTGATCGGCTATCCACCGATTGCCGACCATGCCGCGGCGATGCAGGCGAGTATCGCCATGCTCGCTGCGCTGCACGCACGGGCCGGCAATCCCGGCAGTATTTATCTCGATATAAGCATGACCGAATCGATCCTGTCCTGGCAGTACCTGCCGATATTGACCCAATCCGGGGAACGCGCGACGTCGATACTCAGCGGCGGTGCAGCATGCTACAACCTATATCAATGCGCCGATGGTGGTTTCATCAGTCTTGGCGCCATCGAAACCGCATTCTGGAAAAATTTTTGCGATGCATTGGACAAACCGGAATGGATTGACCGTCAGTTTGAATTAATGCCCCAAAAGGCCCTGATCGCCGAGGTCAATGCAGTCATATCCAGCCATCCCCGGCAGCACTGGTGCAATTTACTGGACAATGTTGATTGTTGCTTTGAAGCCCTGCTTGACACGAACGAGTTGACGCAACAGGCACAATTCGTCTCTCGTGGCGCGTTAACCGAAAATGGACCAACCTACCCGGCCCGGATCAACAACCAGCCGGTTGATATAACGATTGAAGTAGAGGAGATCACATCATGTGATCAACTCCACTGGAACTCAAAGGATAGTTAAGACTGCGGGAGTAACGCTCTTGATAGCTACTTTCTTAAATAGGTTCTTTTCGCTCCATCCCATTGCTTAGGGCCGTAAGTCGTCGCTCGATTCTTTAATTTGTGCGTCTGTTTTGCGGAAATTACAGGTTAGTGTCTATCGGTTCACAGAAACTGTAGGGGGCTGAAGATAATTTTAAGCGCGGAGGGGCATGTAGTTTTCGATACTGCTCAGTTGTAACTAGAATTTCACTGTTAAGTATCGTTAATGCCCCTTCTCACTTCTTTCCGAATTCTCATTCTGCTTATTCTTATCTTGATCCCGCTACGACATGGGGTCTGGGCGCGTCCACAGGAAAGTGCCTATGCAAAGAAAGAACAGACTCATGCCGAGCAGGAAGCCCCAGTGATAGCCTGACCAAAGCAAGAATAACCAGCTTACGATCATCATCACAGTCGCAAGCCACTTGGCATTCGACGGCACCGCGCCCTGCTCATGCCAGTCGTTAATCAGGCGTGCAAACTGAGGCTGGCTGTAAATCCAGTCATGTACGCGTTGCGATCCTCTCGACGCCGCCCAGATGGCTACCAGCAAGAATGGTGTCGCTGGTAGCAACGGCAGGAACACCCCGGCAATGCCGAGCGCGGTGGCGGTATAAGCGAGCACCAGGTAACCCAACTGCACTCGTTTACCCGGCATCGGATGATCTTGACAGGCTTCATCTACGTCTTCAGTCATCAAAAGATTCGGGGGACTTTTGGCACATACACAAAATTAACAGATTAACAACAATACGAACAATAGGGGACAGATCACGTATTCTAGATTGAGAATTTCATGGGCGTGATTACCAGAAAATTACAAACCTCCGTTCTTGGCCGAAGATTGCCTCCTGTAACTAGTTGCCAGCGTCGGCTTTGGAGAAAGCTGCCGCTCAGAACGAAAATTTCAGAGGCGATTGTCGACCCAATAGAGACGCTCATATTCATAGGAAAAATATTGCAGATCACCGTTTGAACTACCAATAAACTTGACAGAATCTAATAATAGGCAGACCCTGCATTCATCTACTGACGACCTCGAATGTTAACGCTGATTACAAAAGAGGTGCGGAACCTGCGGTTCAAATAGTTATTCAATGGGCCAACAATAGCCTTCCCAAGTCGCCCCTAGAGATCGTAGCTAATAAGCTAAGACCGCGATGGGATATTGCTTACATACAATTCATTATCTTGTGATTCTGGATTACATCCGACGTATTAACATCGCGCTCGTTTAATAATAATTAGGAGAGCAGTATGAAAGCATTAAAAACAAGTATTCTCGCGGTTGTATTTTGCACTTTCTCAATGGGAGCTGCGGCGCAGCAGAACTGGCCCGAAGCCATCGAGATTCCCCTCGGATTCGAGGCGGAGGGCATCGAACTGGGCAAGGGGCACGATTTTTTTCTGGGCGCCTTTTCCTTTTCCAGCGCTTTCGACTTCCTTTCAGCCAACCCCTTCATCTGTGAAGAGCCTCAGTCTCACGACCTATCCGCTTTCGCCGGCTCCATCTACAAGGGGAACCTGCGCACTGGAGAAGGCACTATTCTGGTCCTGCCGACAGGCAAACCGGTCAGCGGCTTGTCCTATGACTCCCGCACCGATTATCTCTACGCCGCGACAGGCTCCGGCGACTTAGTCAACGGATTTACTGCTCAAGGCGTCATCATCTATGACGCCAGCAGCGGCGAACTCATCATGGAGATTGGGTTCGGCGATGGCATTGTTATCAACGATGTCCTGGTCACCCGCAAGGCCGTGTATTTCACGGACTCGTTCAACCCCTTCTTGTACAAGCTACCCCTTGAGAAGGGCGGACGCCTTCCCTCGACCCCTGTGTTCGAAACGATCTTCATGCCTGACTTCGGGATGGTGCCCGGTTTCAACGCCAACGGTCTCGTCGGAGAGTTTGACGGCAGACAACTCGTGATCGTGAATATTTCCACCGGGGTGCTTTGGCTGGTGGACACGGCAAGCGGTGAGGCATCTCCCCTCGAGATCGAAGGCGCTGAGCCACTGTTTCCGGACGGCGACGGGCTCTACCTGGACGGCCGAACTCTTTACATTATGCAGAACTTCTCCGACAAGATCGCTGTGGTCCAACTCTCGGGAGACCTCAGCAGAGGCGAGTTCATCAGGAATATTGGCGAGGGTCCAGACACTCCGTTGAATATCGCCACGACCATCATCGGTTTCGGCGACAGCCTCTATGCCATCAATACGCACTTCTTTGAACTCATCTGTGGCGACAATCCAGCCGGGGTCCAGACGGAAGTTGTAAGACTAAAGAAGGGGAAGAAAGAGAAGAGATAGGTTAAGGACTCTCTGAATTAAAGGGGTCGGGCCGGTACCGAGAGGTGTGAATGGGTGGCACATCCTCCGTAAAGGTTGTGGGCGTCTCAGTTCTCGATCAACTCAAAGCCTCCTTCACGCCGCCGCGGACTTTGCGTATATCTATGAATTTCACCCGGGTGGTTGTAGAGAAACCGGACCCGGCTCTAACTGCGATCCTATCGCGAGACTCAAAACCCTTACGCATAAAATACGGGCTGTTCGGGCTTTATAACTACTTGTCCCTTTAACTATTAAGCCTCGACCCGGCGGATTTTTTATATCTACTAGTGTCTCTTGTTGGCCGAAGATTGCCCCTGGCAAAGAATTTGTCAACGTCTGCTTTGAAGAAATCACTCGGCCTTATCGACAATAAATCCGTTTGATCTGATGTCGTTTATCTACGGGTGTCGCCGAATTCCCCAGCTCTCGGAAGGCTAAGTAAAAGTTGCACAATAGATAGTTGTCTGGATTGACTTTTATTAAAAACTTCATAATATACTTTACAAATCGGATATAAGTTATTAAATTTAAATGACTTGTTCATTCGAATTAATTGAATAAATGGGGGGATTCATGGAATTGTCTTATGCCAACGATATGGTCGATCGGCGTGCTTCTACGCGTGATCGGCGTTTCTTCGGAGACCGGCGCTCCATCGTTTTACCCAACCTGTCAGATGAATCGCGTCGGATTACGGTGACTGATCGTCGCAGCAGGTTTGTCGATCGGCGAATGCAACAACGCGTGTCTGCGTAAGCAAATGGGGTATCGCTGCGAAATGCAAGTACATGTCCATAGTACTTTTCGATGTTAGCACCGAAATTCCTAAAAGCATCCCGGATGCGCTTGTGAACTAACTCCCTTTATATAACGGGCTGAATTGGGGCGATGATGAGTAAACGACTAATACCCTCGAAGCGTGGTTGGTTACGGCGATATCTTCAGGACCATCTGAAGGTGACCGTACCCTCGAATACAGACGACAGTGAATTGCAGCAAATCTGCGATGAAATCCCGTCTAAGGACTGGGTCCGGGTAAAGAACGCATGGCGTCAGCATCAACACAACGACACGCCCCGCTACATGCGATATATCCATGCCACCAACGAAGAAAACAAGCGCTTGGGATTATTCTGGCAGCGGTTGGTTGCTCAAGATTTCATCACTAAAGAAGATGCGATACTGTTGGCCGAGAATTTTTTCCAGGGATTAGGCGGGTACAGTGACGAGATGGCGAAAAACATGGTTAGAAAAATTTTGAGTGGAGCCGCAGATCGGTACAGAACTAAAACAACCACGACCCACAGTAACTTGAAATCAGATGAGATAGTGCGGGACACTTGAATATAATCAGCAAAGAAACGGTTAACTATTTGAGATGCCTATTGATCTTTAATTAGGGCATTGAAGAAATTAGAAACGGTGTAACCGCTTGGGCACCTATCAATGAAGCCAAAACTCCGGGGCCTCTTACATGCACTAACCGCGTCCGATGTAAGGCATTCTGGTCGCCATGATCGTCATGAACTGCACGTTCGTGTCGAGCGGCAGGGATGCCATCTGCAGCACGGCCTGCGCAACATGTTCGACATCCATGACCGGTTCAGCGGCGACTTCGCCATTGGCCTGGGGTACCCCTTTCGGCATGGATCGGGTCATCGGGGTCGCAGCATTACCGATATCGATCTGGCCACAGGCAATATTATGCTCGCGACAATCGAGCGAGATGGATTTTGTCAGCCCCGTTATAGCGTGCTTGGTTGACGTATAAGGAGCCGAAAAAGGCCGAGGTGCGTGGGCTGAAATGGAGCCATTGTTGATAATTCTGCCACCTTTGGGAGATTGCGCCTTCATGATCCGAATCGCCTGCTGGGCACACAGGAACGGGCCGGTCAAATTGACATCGACTGTCGACTGCCACTGCTCGTAGGACAGTTCCTCCATTGGAATTCCCGGGGTATAAGCACCCGCGTTGTTGAACAGTAAATCGAGTCGACCGAAGCTTTGCTCGACCTGCGCGAACAAGTCTCTTACCTGCTCGGGTTTACCGACATCCGTTGGCACGCAAAGAGCCCGGGTCGAGTCCACGCCGGCAAGTTCGACAGTTTCCTGCATGGGTTCAAGTCGCCTGCCAGCCAGCACCACCGAGTAACCCTGCGTCAATAGGGTACAACTAACCGCCCTGCCGATCCCGCTTCCGGCCCCGGTTACGAGCGCAATATCCGTTTCTTTAACCATGCTCGCTGCCTCGATACTCGATCGAAGTACTATAACGAGGATCGTCATGCAGGGCCCAGTAGGCCGCATTCAGCTTTGCCGTCAACGCACCCGGCTTACCGTCCCCAACCTGTTGATCCGCGATCCTCGTAACCGGCATAACACCGCCCGCGGTGCTGGTGATGAACATCTCGTCAGCAGTTCGTGCCAGGGCTGCGGGCAGCGCGTCCTGCACCACCTCCAGGTCTTCCTTCATCAGCAACTCAAGTATCGTCAGACGGGTCACCCCCTCGAGCACACCGCGTGCAGGCGTGATTACGGTACCACCCCGGCGCACGAATACGTTAAACCCCGGTCCTTCTACGAGATTGCCCTCGGCGTCAACGAGCACCGCGCTATCGGCGTTATTGTCATAGGCTTCGAACAGGGCCATGACCATATCGAGCCAATGATAATTCTTGATCGTGGAATCGACTGACTCGGGCGGGATACGCTGCTGATGGCTGATTAATAGATTGAGCCCCCGCTCGCGCAGCGCGTCATCGGCGATCCAGATGAAGGGGATGGCGAACGCCAGAAACCGGTTTTCACAACTGCGTGGGTCGCGTGATCCGGGCGCGGGTATGCCCCGGGTACAGACAATTTCGACATAGGCATCTTGCAAATTGCTGCGGCTGACCAGCTCGAACATGATTGATCGAACCTGTTCGCGGCTGTAGGGCAACGACATGCGCAGTTTTGCCACGCTGGCATGAAAACGGTCCAGGTACTCATCAATGCGAAAAAATTTACCCCGCCAGGCGTGTGCGACATCGTAGGTTGCATCTGAATGCAGGAATCCCCAATCCAGCACAGGGATTCTGGCCTCGGCAACCGGTATGTAGCTGTCATCGATAAATGCAATGCCCTGTGAAAAATCCGCCATCGCAGCGCTACCCCTGTTCAAATTCCGGTTTACGCTTTTCGACAAAAGCCTGGATTCCCTCACGCCCGTCGGGTGACGCGGCGCAGCGTGACAAGAGTTTTCCCTCGAGTTCCATCTGGGCCTCGAGATCGTTATCCACGCTTGCGAGCAGCAGTTTCTTGACGTAGGCGGTAGACAGGCGCGCACTGTTGACAAGATCGTTCGCAACCTGGTCGGTCTGCGCCGCTAGTTCGTCATCGGCCACGACGCGTGTTACCAGACCCATTGAAGCGGCTTCTGCCGCATCCAGGGTGCGGTTGGTTAACATCAGCTCCTGGGCCCGGCGTAATCCCACCAGGCGTGGCAGGAAATAACTCGAGCTGCCGTCCGGGCACAGCCCGGCCCGGGTATAGGCCATCGTAAAACTGGCGGATTCTGAAGCCAACACGATGTCACCGATCAACGCCAGGCTGAATCCGGCACCCGCAGCGACACCGTTAACCGCGACGATCAAGGCCGCCTGCATACGCGACAACGTGGAAATCGAACTGTGCAAGTCATCCGCCAGCGATTTGACTGCCCCGCCAACCTCGTCGCCATGCGACAGCATTTCCTTGATATCGCCCCCGGCACAAAAAAACCGGCCGCCGGCGGTCAGCACGACTGCCTTGAGCCCTGGGTCAGTGCTACATAAGTGGGCTGCCTGGTTTAACTCACTGGCCATGAGGCTATCGAGCCCGTTGGCTGCATCAGGACGATTTAACGTAATCCTCGCAATCGCATTCTGCGTTTCTAATTTTATGTGTTTGAATTGATTCATCTCGAACTTGATCGGATCTGGTTAAACGCAGTATAACGATTCACCGAACCATGCAGAACATAATTTCTACCTGCCAACACAACGGGAGTCAACCATGAGCGCATACCTGATCGTCGATACAATGATTGAAAACGCGGACCAATACGAAAACTACAAGCAACTGGCGAAACCAATTGCTGAAAAATATGGGGGCGTTTACCGGGTGCGGGGCGGTGACATGGATGTTCGCGAAACGGATTTGTGGACACCGACACGCATGGTCATCATCGAGTTTCCGGATATGGATTCAGCGCGTGCATTTGTCGACTCGGAGGAATATGCCCCGGTTAAACCGCTGCGTCGCGACAATGCCAGGTGCACGCTGGCGATTTTAGATGGGGCCTAGCGGGTGAGATAAAACCGACAGGTTCAGGTTTGCCTGGCGTGAACATTGGCAATCGCCAGGTCAAAGGCATCCAGGGATTCGGATTCACGGTTGCTCACGTCCGGATCACCGCTGCTGACATTGTTGTGTTCCGATTTGTTCCACAGGATTTCCGAGGCCGAGTTAAAGGCATCGACAATTTCGACATAGATATTGGTTGGCGAAAGCAGGGTATTGAGGAAGCTCATGATTATCGACAACACGATGCCGAGTATCGACGTGCTCAGCGCGAATGAAATTTTGATCAGGAAATTATCGATGACAATCTTACTGGCCTCGGCATTGGTGATATCCATCGCAGTCAGTTCAGGTAGAGCTCTCATAATTCCGAGAAAGGTACCGAATATTCCGCCGACGATGAAAATGCTCGGCAGGATGTTTAGTACGTCATTGGTTCGACTTAACGAGAATATACCCAACACCCGGTTGAATACCGGGTTCGAGCCAAACACGCTGTTTGAAATCTCGTGAAAATCGGGCTGGTGGCCGGATTCCTTGCGCAGGTACCGGATGTGCTGCAAAAAATCATCGATCAGGCGAATAATGCCATCCTGGATTAAAAATACGCGGTCGCCAACCGTCATAATATGATCCTCGTTACGACGCTTGTAACGCGCACGTAACTCGAAGTTTTCAAAATAGGTTCGCGTCATTGCCCTTTTGACATGATGATAAAAAGAGCCCCGCGGTTCCGGCCGGGCCATGATGTCTTCATGCACGCGTTTGCAGAACTCTTTGACGAAACGTCGCTGCCGGTGAATCGTTACCGTGATCAACAGTCGCATGATTACGGCGAGAATAAAGGCGAATAACAACACCGGCATCAGATAGTCGGTCGCGTATTGCACCACCACGTTAATTAACTCGACAATAAATTCGTTCATTAGGTGTTCCTTTTTTCTATTAGCCCAAACTTGATAATTACGCGTTGTGATTCCAGGCAATTATAGAGCTTGCAAAAATCTCTGCGTGACAGGTTGCCGGTATCGTTCGGGTCCACCTGCTCGGTGAAGAAACTTCTACCGGTTACCTTGATTAACGGCAACATGGCGTCCTGGTGTTTGAACTTAAGCTTCTGGGTATCGAAAACATACTCGAAGATCGATCGCGCCCGCGCATAACTCAAATCCAGGTTGTAGTTAACCGCTTTGCGGTTCGCTAATGACAGTGAATTGGGATTGACCGGCTTGCCGCCATAGGTCGGGGATGCGAATCCAATAATCTCGATTGACGAAATATCGGCGGTCGCCGATTCACGGTCAAACAGGCTCTTGGCGTAGACCGGAATAGCCCTGCGGATGGTCGTGCGCATACCCGGCTTGAGTTTATAACTATCAGTATCAAAATAATCGTTGCCGAAATCCAGTATCACGTCACCGGTGCTCTTATCAACGTCGGCGATGATACCCGCCTTGGCAAAATCATCTTTAATGCGTTGCGCAACATCCTGGCGATTCTTGGCCAGTTCAAGCGCCTTTTGCAGCTCCTTGGAAGTTTCGGTCAGATCAGATTCGGCCTTGCTCAGGTTTTGCGCGGTATCCTCGAGATCTTCCTTGGCACTGCCCAGGTCCTCCTGCAAACGCGCCACTTCAGCCTGGTTTGCTTCGTAGGCATCCTGTAAACCCTTGAACTTGTCTTCGAGTTCCTTGACCTGCCCCTGGTGTTCTTCTTCAAGACCTGCTATCTGCGACCTGCCCTTCTCGATATCGTCTTCCAGCGATTCAAGTTCACCGCGTTTCTTATCATAATCACCCTGCAGGTTTTCATATTTTTCTTCCAGGTCGGCCAATTCCGCGGCACTCGCGTTTTTCAACGCGGCTTTCTCCGCAGCCTGCTGGTCCAACTGATCTTCGAGCGCTGCGAGCTCCTCCTGGCTTTGACCCTGTTTTTGTGTGAGCTCCTGGATCTTGCCTTCAAGGTTTCTGGTTTGTTCAGCCAGGGATTCTTCCAGCGCGGCTTTTTCGTTCGCTTCCCTGGCCAGGGTTTGCGCCAGCGCCGCAAGTTGCAGTTCGCTTTCGTTGCGCTGGGCACTCAATTCCGAGATCTTGCCTTCGAGGTAATCGGTTTGCGTAATCAGGGTTGCTTCCAGGGCCTGTTTTTCGGCAGCACGCTGTTGCAGTTGCTGTTCAAGCGTGGCCAGCTTGGTCTGATTCTTACCATACTCACTGGCCAACTGCTTTAGCTGGTCTTGAAGGCCCTCGGTCTGCCTGGCATAGGCGACTTCAAGCGCGGCCTTTTCCTGGGTTTCCTGCTCAATTTGCCCCTCGAGTGAAGCCAGGTTACTCAGACTCTGATCAAACTCTGATTTCAGCGAGGAGAACTTTTGCTCCAGCGCCTCGGTTTGCTTCGTGTGCAGTTTTTCCAGGCGTGCCTTCGCTTCCGCTTCTGCGACCAGGGTTTCCTCCAGTGTAGCGACCTGGCTTTTACCCTGCTCGTGTTGCGCTTTCAGCTCTTCGTATTCGGCAGCGAGTTTTTGGGCTTCCAGGGCATGCGCTTTTTGCAACGCTTCGCGTTCCTGTGCCTCGGTACGGATGAAATCTTCCAGCGAGGCGAGTCGGGTCTGATCGTCCTCGAACCTGGAGCGCAGGGTTTCAATTTTCTGTTCCTGCTTTCGGGTTTCGGCGGCGTACTGTTTTTGCAGCTGAGCCAGTTCCGCTTCTTCCTGCTGTAACTGTTGCTGTAGTGTTTGGAGGTCCGCACTACGCTCGTAAACGGTTTGCTGCAGTCGCTGGTTCTGTTGCTTTTGCGATGAAAGTTGCCGCGATGCCTCCGCCTTGGCAACCGCGTTGGCGTTCATCATCGAAACTATCATTTGCTGGTATTTATTAAGCTCGGCCTCGCGCTGTTCCTGATCCTTCGATTGCTGTGCCAGCTTTTTCTTCTTGGCCGATGCTTCGTCTTCTAGCAGGGCAATCTGGTCGATGATTTCCTCGTATATTTTTTGTTCCTGCTGGCTGGCTTGCTCGGCCAGGTACTCATCCTTTACCGTTTCATATAGTTCAAGCTCCTGTTTGACTTCCTTGATCCTGGCGTGAGAGGTGACCGAGATCATGCCGGTGCGCAGGCTCGATACCATGTACATGACGAGAAAAATAAAGGCGAGCACCATAAACAGGTCGCTGTACGAAGCCCACTGGGTACCGCTTGCATGTTGACTTGCACGAATTTCGTTGTAGTCGAAGCTCACAACCTGTCCTTAGATACTGTTAGAGTATGTGTGGACAATTAAGGTTAGCACGGAAACACCCCTTTTGTTAATTGAACTGCGTAACAGTTTTGAGATAAATGTTACTGAATTTAATGGAATAACGGGGTCTGAGAAGGGCCTGCGGAGGGCAATTTGGTTTCCTTGATACAGGCCATCGGCGGTATTGGTGTTTTTCTGCTCGGTATGGTCGTCATGACCGAGGGTCTGAAAGCACTCACCGGGGCACGCATCAGCCAGTGGCTGGCGGACGCCACGCACAGTCCCTGGAGCGGCGCTACCACCGGGGCCATTAGTACCGCAATCCTGCAATCCTCGAGCGCAACCACGGTCGCCGCGGTCGGCTTTGTCGGCGCTGGGCTGCTCGGTTTTTCACAATCGCTCGGGATTATCATCGGCGCCAATATTGGCACCACGATCACCGGCTGGATGGTCGCACTCCTCGGATTCAAGTTGCAATTGGGAAGCCTGTTGCTGCCGATTATTTTCGTTGGTGTGATGATGCGCATTTTTGCGTCCGGCAGAATTAGGCAAATTGGTTTCTCGCTGGCCGGATTTGGTTTGATATTTATCGGCATCGACCTGTTGCAACAGGCGGCGGCGCAGTACACGGATTTCGTCAACCTGGATCTGCTGCCGGCAGACAACCTGACGGGTCGCCTCAAGCTTTTACTGCTGGGCATTATCATCACCATTCTTACCCAGTCATCCAGTGCCGGTGTCGCCACGGCACTGGTCGCGATCAACGCCGGTGCGATAAATTTTGAGCAGGCCGCAGCGCTGGTGATCGGCATGGACGTCGGCACTACCGTGACCGCAGCAATCGCCACGATCGGTGGCACTGCCGGCACGAAACGCACCGGCTTTTCACATGTCATCTACAACTGCTTTACCGCGATCGGTGCCCTCATCCTGATTACACCTTTCGTCTACCTGTGGGAGGCGTTAATTGAAATTCAGATCCTGGACAACCCGGAAATCGCACTGGTCGCCTTTCACACCAGTTTTAATCTGCTCGGTGCACTGCTGGTGCTTCCATTCACGCAACAGTTTGCGGCGATGATGGTAAACCTGATTCCCGATACCGGCCCACGCTACGCGCGTAGCCTTGACAAGGCACTGTTGAGGGAACCCGACGTCGCACTCATGGCAGTAGAGAAAATTATTGTCAGCGAGTTTCTGACCCTGATGGTTAACATCAACCTGATACTGGAGCAGGAAGAGCATGAAATTCGTGCCGACATGCCGAAGCTGCAAACCATACTCGATGAAACACACGACTTCCTCGACCAGATCGAACTACGCAATCCGCAGAGCCGGGAAGCACAAAAACTGATTGCACTGATTCATGCCACCGATCACATGCAGCGTCTGCACGAGCGCTGTGACGAGGATCTGCAGCGAGCCATTATTGCCAGCCAGCGTCCTGAATTGACCGATGTCGAAATCATCATGGATAGCCAGATCGATGAAATTATCGACGCCGTCGAAGCCCGCCAGTTCGAACGAGCCTGTGAACTGTCCGAGCAATCCTATCAGCGTACACACGGCATGGAAGATCCCCAACGTGAAAAAATTTACCAGGCGGTAGCACGCGGTGAAATCGATATTCGTTATGCTACCGAGTCGGCCGAAGCGCTGCGCTGGTTAACCCGCGTCAGCCACCACATCGATCGCATTTGCCATTATCTGCACAATACACAACAGCAATAGCCGCAACTACGGCAATGGTTCAGCCGAATTGCAACTCTCGAATCTGAGCGGTGTGCAGGTGCTCCAGCTGGCGATGTTCGGAACCATCCATCCGGGCAAATGCCGTTTCTAAAATCTGCAGTGCGTCACCGTGGGAAACCAGCAAAATGCTGGTATTCGAACAGCAATTTTCATACTCGACAATCACCGATGTAACCCGCTCCATTACCTGGTTTACACTCTCCACTCCCATCACCTGGTGGTCGGGATTCTCCGCGTCTGCTTTCCACACATCGTCGTAGCCACTATCCGCGGTGAGTTCCAGCTCGCCAAAATTGCGCTCACGTAATCGCCGATCGAGATTAATTGCCTCGACAGCGTCAAGCGAATGGGCCGCGATTTCGGCCGATTCCCGGGCGCGACAGAAATCAGAACTGACAATAATGGTGTTGGCAAATGGAAATTGAATCAGCTGTAGACTTTCCCTGACCTGTACCCGTCCCTGGTCGCTTAAGCCGAAACCGTCGAGACCGTTTTCGGGCTGACTAACGATAATAGCCCGCTGGTTAGCCAGGCTATGACCATGCCGCATCGCGAAGTAGCGGTTATTCAAATGCTCGAATTCAAGCAGGCAATTCAAACTGAATCTCTACAGTAACATGGGAAGTCGGGATTCTCCCGCGGGTTGAACAACAGTTGCATCACCGGTATCAAAGGATAATAATGAACCCACAGCGGGGACAGGTCTAATTTACTGACACCGATAATAATAGCCCGCTCAATACAACAAACCGAGGAGAATTTTAATGAATAAGCCGATATCGATCCCGGCCCGTCTTTGCGGGATGCTTTTAATCTTTTGTTTTTCTAGCCTTGCAATGGCCGCAGACTGCTTTCGCGGTACGCTGGATGAACAATACTGTGACCGCGACCATGACCTGGTCGCCGACCTGCCGCTTGACCCGGCCGAGTGGATCAATCCCGACACCATCATCTTTTCTTATACTCCGGTCGAAGATCCCGCGATCTACGCCAAGGTCTGGGATGGTTTCATCAAGCACATGTCCGAGGTTACCGGTAAGAAAGTCGTATTTTTTCCGGTCCAATCCTATGCCGCCCAGTACGAAGCAATGCGCTCCGGGCGACTGCATATTGCAGGGGTAAACACCGGCGGCAATCCGGTTGCAGTTTCCTGCGCCGGCCTGGTGCCATTTGCAATGATGGCGTCGAAAGACGGATCTTTCGGCTACGAAATGGAAATCATCGTGCCCAAGGGTAGCGCTATCAAATCACCCTCTGACATCAAGGGCCGCACGCTCGCATTTACCTCACCGACATCCAACTCGGGCAACAAGGCCCCGTCGGCACTGCTGAAATCCGAATTCGGCCTGGTCAAGGACGTTGATTTCAAGACCGTGTTTTCCGGTAAGCACGATAATTCCGTGCTCGGCATCGCCAACAAGGACTACGAGGTCGCCGCGGTGGCAAACTCGGTCATGAATCGCATGATCGATCGCAAGGTAATCGACCCAGCCAATATAACCTCGATCTACAAATCGGCGACCTTCCCGACCACCGGTTACGGGCACGCACACAACCTGCACCCCGAAGTCGCGGCCAAGGTCAAACAAGCCTTTTTTACCTTCAAATGGGAAGGTTCTGATCTGCAGAAAGAGTTCAAGAAAGAAGGCCGTTTCGTCTCGATACACCATAAATCCGACTGGAACGTCATCCGCAAGATCGACACTGCCAATGGTGTCAGCTACGACTGTAAGTAGGTGCTGCCTGCATTATTGAAACACTGAGCCGCGAAAACTTTTTCGCGGCTCGGATTCTCTACACGCCTGCATAACACTTCCACCGGATCAGCAAAATGCTTCGCATCGAAAACCTGGATAAACAGTATAAAACCGGCGATCACGCACTTAAAGACATTCATCTTGTGATCCCTGGAGGCCAGGTTATGGCATTGATCGGCCCGTCAGGAGCAGGCAAGAGCACTCTGATACGTTGCGTTAATCGACTGGTTGAGCCGACCTCGGGCCAGGTTTATCTCGGTGATCTTGAGCTGACCGGTCTGGGTTCGACCGCGTTGCGGCGCGCACGCCGGCGCATGGGCATGATATTCCAGGAATACGCACTGGTGGAGCGACTCAGCGTGATGGAAAACGTATTGTCCGGACGCCTTGGCTACGTAGGCTTCTGGCGCAGCTATTTCCGCAAATTTCCGCAATCCGACATCGACGAGGCTTTCAAATTACTGGGCCGCGTTGGCCTCGATCACATGGCCGACAAACGCGCAGATGAACTATCGGGTGGACAACGCCAAAGAGTTGGTATTTGCCGGGCCTTGATCCAGAATCCGGAATTGTTGCTGGTCGATGAACCCACTGCGAGTCTCGATCCCAAAACCTCGCGCCAGATCATGCGTCTTATCTGCGAACTCTGCGACGAACGGCAACTGGCCGCAATCATCAATATTCACGATGTGCTGCTGGCGCAGATGTTTGCACGGCGCATCGTCGGTCTGCAACTGGGCACCATCGTCTACGATGGTCCTCCAGAGGATCTGACCTCCGAAGTGCTGACCGATATCTACGGTGAAGAGGACTGGGAAGCGACCATTGAAGCCGTCAAGGATGACGATGACCTGGATAATGACCTGGATCTCGATGCAGATTCCAAGGTCGCAAAATTGAAGCCCGTCTCTTGAATCAGACCGCACCAATCCGCACCTGGAAACGGCCACCGTTTATCAAGAACCCAACCCTGCGCTGGGGGCTTTGGGTCGGCGTTGCAATTTATCTCGCGCTGGCGCTCGGCACGATGGAAATTGACTGGATCCGTGTTACCGAAGGCGCGACCCGCGGCAAGCGTTTTATCATGGCGTTTTTTCCACCCGATTTCGTGTCACGCTGGGATTCGATCGAGGAAGGCATTATGGAAAGCCTGTGGATGACGATTACATCGACCGTAATCGGTATCCTTCTATCGATACCGGTAGGTCTTGGTGCTGCTAGAAACCTTTCCTACAGACCGATCTATCTTTTCTGTCGCGGAATACTCGCGGTATCACGGACATTTCCCGAAATAATACTGGCCATCTTCTTTGTCAAACTGTTTGGCTTTGGTCCGTTCGCTGGATTTCTGGCACTCAGCGTGGGTACCATTGGTTTTTACGGCAAGCTCCTCGCCGAGGATATCGAATCCATGGATCCGGTACAGGCAGAGGCAGTCAAGTCCGTTGGTGCCGGCTGGCTGCAATGGTTGAACTATGCGGTGCAACCGCAGGTGATGCCGCGCATGATCGGCCTCGGAATATATCGGCTCGATATAAACTTTCGCGAATCGGCCGTGGTTGGAATCGTCGGTGGTGGCGGCATCGGAGCGACCCTGTTGACATCCTTTGATCGCTACGAGTTCGATTCCGCGGCGGCGATCCTGCTGGTCATTATCGGCATCGTCATGGCGATGGAGTATTCCTCCGGTTACATTCGGCGCTGGGTGCAATAATGCCGACACTGGAAATAGCGGGTAGCAAGATCTGGAAACGACGCACCACGCCGGCACAGTTCGCCGTGTGGTTTGGGTGGCTAACCGGGGTTGCAATATTTGTTTATTGCTGGGAATTGATTTCGGAAAAAACCATCTGGTTTTTCGTTACCGACGCACCCAAGCAGGCCGCCGATATGGCCGAACGCATGGTACCACCGAAGTGGTCCTATATGGATACACTATGGGCACCTGTCTGGGATACGATTAATATCGCCACGCTGGGCACGATGATTGCCATCGTGATCGCAGTACCGGTTGCTTTTTGCGCGGCGCGCAATACAACGCCCAGCGTGCATTTCGTGCGCCCCGTGGCCCTGTTTGTCATCGTCTCGTCGCGTTCGATCAATTCGCTGATCTGGGCATTGATGCTGGTGACGCTGATCGGCCCCGGTGTGCTCGCCGGCGTCATTGCGATCGGCTTGCGCTCGATCGGTTTTTGCGCCAAGTTGCTGTACGAGGCCATCGAAGAGATCGATCACAATCAGGTCGAGGCAGTTATCGCGACCGGTTCATCACGCGGTCAGCAGTTAAGCTTCGGTATCGTGCCGCAGATCATGCCGGCGTTTGCCGGTATTTCCGTGTTTCGCTGGGACATCAATATCCGCGAATCGACCGTATTGGGACTGGTCGGCGCCGGTGGAATAGGCCTGCAACTCGACGCATCTATCTCGACCCTGGCCTGGACCCAGGTGTCATTGATTCTACTCGTGATTCTGGCAACCGTCATAGTAAGTGAGTGGGTCTCGGCGAAAATCCGACACGCGATTATTTGATCCAGAAAACTTCATGACACGCGCCATACCCGTCGATCCTCTGCTCGAAGACAATTACAACAATATGGCCCGGCGCCCCGATGCGCCCGAACTGTTGCGTCAATGGTCAGAGCGCAGCGAACGTTATCGAAGCAAGGCGGATGCGATACTCGATTGTGCCTATGGCAGTAGCGAACGGGAACGAATCGATTTGTTTCGTTGCGGTGAAAAAGATGCCCCGCTCCTGGTTTATATTCATGGCGGCTACTGGCAGCGTGGTGATAAATCGATCTACAGTTTCGTTGCCGCCGCTTTTAATGATTCAGGAGTAGACGTGGCAATCATCGGCTATCCATTGTGCCCGCAGGTCACGCTATCCGAAATCGTCGCCAGCATCCAGGACGCGCTGGCCTGGTTGTACCTGAGTGCGTCATCCCTTGGCATCTGTGCCGAACGCATCAATCTTTGCGGTCATTCAGCGGGCGGACATCTGACCGCAATGGCACTGATCACAAACTGGATCGCCCGTGACAATGGCTTTCCCCTTGACCTGGTCAAGACTGGAATCCCCATGAGCGGCCTGTATCAACTTGAACCATTGCTGCACACAACGATCAGCGACGCGCTGCACCTTAGTACAGACGAAGTGCAACGACTCAGTCCCGGTTTCTCAAGGCCGACATCATCGGCACCTGTGCTGGCGATTGTGGGCGGTGCCGAAACCCCCGAGTTCTTCCGGCAAACCGACGCACTGGTTGAACACTGGTCTGAATCCGGCCAACAAATTGAAAAGTTTGTCGAATCCGACGTCGATCATTTCGACCTGGTCGATCGGCTCGCATCCACCGACAGTGAAATTTTTCGGCGCGTTACCGGCTGGCTCAGGTAAATTCAATTCCGGAAAGTTTGCTGTCGTCTAAACTGCTTCAATCGCGCTCGCGCTATGCATCGAGATAATCTTCGTAGGCAGTGATGAAATCGGGTGACAGCTTACGCAAACGCTCCATGTCAATCCTGCCCGAGCGAGCCAGGTAGCTGTAGGCAAATTCCATCGGCGGCAGCTGCATGTGCTCAGCAAAATGATCGTACCATCGCGCCGAGCTGTTGGCGGCGTCGACGATCTTGCGCGCGATCGGCTGACGTTGCCGCTGAAAATCAGCGAGGGCGGATTCAAGTTCCAGGTTGTCTTTAATCGCCTTACCCAGTGCAATCGAATCCTCGAGCGCCAAGCGCGTGCCCGAGCCGATCGAAAAATGTGCGGTATGCGCTGCATCACCGAGAATTACGCGATTGCCAGCAACCCAGCGCTCGCACCACAGCCGCGGGAACTGCCGCCAGTGCGATTTATTGACCAATAGCGGCGCCTCGTCAAGCGTTTCGAAAAACAGTTCGCCACAGACGCGTGCACTTTCGCACTCGTCCATGTCTGCAAAACCGTAGGCGGCGAAGCTCGCCGGGTCGCACTCGACAATGAAAGTGCTCCGGCCCGGCGCATAGCGGTAATGGTGCGCGTTCAACACCCCGTGTGGACCTTCGATGAAGGTTTGCGTCAACGTGGCAAAGTCCCGCGGCGTGCCGAACCAGGCAAAGTGATTATCGAAATTTGTCAGCTTTGGCGCGAAAGCTCCCGGATCGCTGCGGCGCACCAGCGAATTCAGGCCGTCGGCGCCGACGACTAAATCGGCCTCGATACCGTCAAGGGATTCGATTGTCTGTCCGAATGTGATTTCGACGCCGCAGTCCTGCGCCCGCCGCTGCAGGATTTGCAACAGCTCGAGCCGCCCGATGGCGGCAAAACCGATACCGTCCAGCTTGATTCGTTTGCCCTTGAGCGAGAGCGTCATGTCACGCCAGCGCTCCATCTGCGGCGTGATCAATGCATGCGTCGCGGGGTCGTCGGCTTGCAGAAAATCGAGTGACTGGTCGGAAAACACCACGCCGAAGCCGAAGGTAGCATCTGTCGGGTTCTGTTCGGTGATCCGGATGCGGGATCGTGGCAATGCGACCTTGAGCAAAATCCCGAGATACAGACCAGCCGGCCCGGCGCCAATGATTTCAACCTGTTTCAGTTCGACCATGAATTATCCTGCCCGCGAATTGGTAGCCGCGTTTCAAACACCGAGATAACGCGCCTTCAATTCGCCATCGCCGGCCAGCGACTCGGAATCGCCAGACCAGACAATGCACCCTTTTTCGATAATAAAATGGCGATCGGCAATCTGCGTCAGCTCTTCAATGTTTTTGTCGATCAGCAAGATGGTCAGGCCGGTTTGTTTTAACTGCTCCAGTCGGCGCCAGATTTCCTGACGGATTAACGGCGCCAGCCCCTCGGTCGCTTCGTCCAGGATCAACAGGCGCGGATTGAGCATTAACGCGCGGCCGATGGCGAGCATTTGCTGCTCGCCTCCCGACAGCAGGGCGCCCTGATTACCGAGACGCTCGGCCAGCCGTGGGAAAAACTCGAGCACCTTTTCAAGCGTCCATGGATCGTCGCTGCCGCTGTAGTTGGCGGCGGTCGCGAGCAGATTCTCGCGCACGCTCAAATTGGGAAAAACCTGGCGGCCTTCCGGTACCAGGCCGATACCGAGCTGTGCCACTTCATAGGCCGGTCGGCCATCGACGCGCACACCGTCGAAACGAATCTCGCCCTGGCGGCACGGAATGATGCCGAGGATCGAGCTGATCGTCGTGGTCTTGCCCATGCCATTGCGACCAATCAGTGTGGTAACCTGCCCTTCGTCGCAATTTAGGCTGACGCCGAACAGAGCCTGGATCGGACCATAGAAGGTCTCGACTCCGTCGAGCTCAAGCATGACTGTCCCCGAGATAAGCGCGCTGAACTTCCGGATTGTTGCGGATATTCTCAACCGTGTCGGTGGCAATAATGTGGCCGTTAACCAGCACCGACAGGCGGTCTGCCAGGCTGAACACCGCGTCCATGTCGTGTTCGACCAGCAGGATCGTCATCTCGCCCTTCATGCGGTTTAAGATTTCCACCATCATCGCGCCCTCCTCCTTGCCCATGCCGGCCATGGGTTCGTCGAGCAACAGCATACGTGGTTGCATCGCCAGTGCCATTGCCACCTCGAGCTGGCGTTGCTCACCGTGGGAAACATTGGCGGCAATGCGGTCGGCTCTATCGTCGAGGCCTACCTGCGCCAGGCCCGCCAGTGCAGCCTGTTTCAATTTATCGTCCTGATTGACCGGCGCCCAAAAGCGAAACGAATGTCCGCTACGCCCCTGCACCGCGAGCATGACATTTTCCAGCAGCGTCATCGGCAGCACCACGCTGGTGATCTGGAACGAGCGCGCCAGACCCTCGCGGGCACGCCGCGCCATGCTGAAGCCGGTAATGCTGTGCCCGGCAAACTCAATTTCACCGCTGTCGGGTTTCAATTGTCCGGACAGCTGTGCCAGCAGCGTGGTTTTACCGGCGCCATTGGGACCGATGATCGCATGTATCTGCCCGCGCTCGATTTCAAGGTTGACGTTTTCAGTAGCGACGATGCCACCGAAATACTTGTGCAGACCACTGATCCTGAGCAGTATTTCAGCCATCTTCGTCTCGCTTGCGATCGAGCAGGCTCATCCAGCCGTGAATGCCGCCCTTGCCGTAGAGTACCAATACCACCAGCATCAGGCCGAAGATCAGGTGCCAGTAAACCGTAATCGCCGACAGAAACTCCTCTAGGGTGATAAAGGCTATGGTGCCGATCAGCGGCCCGAACAGACTGCCGACGCCACCGATCAGGACCATGAAGATCAGCTCACCGGAACGCGCCCAGCCGATCATGTCCGGGCTGATAAAGCCGGAGAAGTTACCCAGCAGCATGCCGGCCAGGCTGCATAACATTGCCGAGATCACGTAACAGGCGAGCCGGTAGCGGTATGTGTTGAAGCCGAGCGCCTGCATCCGCTGTTCGTTGAACTTGGCGCCGACGATGACCCGGCCGAAGCGCGCATGCACCAGGCGATGAATCAAAAACAGCGACAGGATCAAAAGGCCGAAAATCCAGTAGTAAAGACGGGCGCTGCCATCCATGCTGAGCCAGGCCGGGAATTCGCTGCGCGAATAGATCACCAGGCCATCGTCGGCGCCGTATTCTTCGAGGCTCAGGAAAATAAAATAAACCATCTGGCTGAAAGCCATCGTGATCATGATGAAATAAACGCCTTTCGTGCGCAGGCTTATCGCGCCGGTTATCAACGCAAAAATCCCGCCGACCGATAACGCCAGCGCCAGATGCAGCCAGCCATTGTATAAATCGTAATAAGACGGGATGCCGACGCAGTAGGCGCCGATGCCAATATAGGCGGCGTGGCCGAGGCTGACCATGCCACCGAAGCCGAGTATCAGGTTCAGGCTGATTGCCGCGATGGCGAAGATCAGCGCGCGGCTGAGCAGATCGAGATAAAACGGCTGACCGATCCATTCGAAAATAAACGGCGCCGGCGCGAGGATCAGCAGAATCGCCGCATATACTCTGCCCGAGACCGTCGGCGGCAGCCAATTCACTATTTCATCCCGGCCGGTGGAAACAATCCCTGCGGGCGAAACGCGAGCACGGCCGCCATCAGGATGTAAATCAGCATCGCCGACAGCGCCGGCGCCGCCGTCTCGGCATAGGTGACGGGCATTGCCAGCTTTAAAATGGCATCGAGATACGACCGGCTCAGCGTATCGATCAGACCCAGGATCAGGGCCGCGTAAAACGCGCCCTTGACCGAGCCAATGCCGCCGACAATGACCACCACGAAGGCAACGATAATGATGTCGTTACCCATGCCGATACTGGCCTCGGTAATCGGAGCGATCAGCATGCCGGCCAGTCCGGCCATCGCGGCGCCGAGCGCAAACACGATCAGGAACAGGCGGTTGATGTTGATCCCGAGCGCCTCGACCATGGTGCGATTCGAAGCACCGGCACGGATCAGCATCCCGAGCCGGGTGCGGCTGACCAGGAAATACAGGATTGCCGCTACGCTCAAACCGGCGACGATAATCAACAGGCGGTAGCTCGGCAGCACCAGGCTACCGATCGTAATTTGACCGTTTAATATATCCGGTAACGGTATCGCCATGCCGGCAGCACCCCAGATCAGATGTACCAGCGTGTCGAAGATCAGAATCAAGCCAAAGGTGACGAGTACGTGATCGAGATGATCCTCGCGGTATAGTTTGCGCGCGATCAGCCACTCGACCGCCGCCCCCACGGCAAACATACCAAGCAGGCCGAACACGACGCCGGCGAGAAACGAACCGCTCTTGGCCACCACCGTGCCGCAAAAGTACGCCCCGATCATGTAGAAAGAGCCATGCGAAAGATTGATGAAATCCATGATGCCGAAGATCAGCGTCAGGCCGGATGCGAGCAGGAACAGCAGCAGCCCGAGCTGCAGCCCGTTCAACAATTGCGTGATCAACAAGTTCCAATCCATGCGCTTCGGCCCATAGTGGAATCGGTAGGGAAACGGAGTCGCCCGGTTCAGTTTGGAACCGGGCGCTTCGGTTCAGTTTACATCTTGCAATCTTTGGCGTAGGGATCCTGGTGGTTGGTCAGGACGGTCGAGACGATCTTCGTAGTCCAGCGACCCTGGGAGTCCTCGACGACCTCGCGCAGGTAAAAGTTCTGGATCGGCATATGGTTTTTGCCATAGCTGTACTTGCCGCGCACCGAATCGAAGTCGGCCTCCATCAGCGCCGCTCGCAAAGCATCCTTGTCTTTCAGATTGCCACCCACCTTCTCGACCGCGCTCTTGATCAGCATGATCGCATCGTAGGATTGCGCACCGTAGAAAGACGGGTATTTGCCGTGTTTCGCCAGATAATCGTTGACGAAGCGCTGGTTGGCCGCATTCAGGATATCGGGCGACCATTCCTGGGTATTCTTCGATCCCAATACGCCGGACAGTCCGGCCGCCTGCAGTTTCGGCAGCGCGATCGAATCGACAGTGAATACCGAGTAAAGGTCCATCTCGCCCTGCAAACCGGCCTGCTGGTACTGCTTGATGAAGGCACCGCCGGCCTTGCCGGGGTAAAAGACGAATATGCCTTCCGCACCCGAGGATTTAGCCTTGGCCAGTTCGGCGGAAAAATCAAGCTGGGCATCAGCACCCCACTTGGTCATGTCCTTGCCCAGAACCTTCCCCTTGAAGGTGGATTCGACACCGCGCACCATGTCCTTGCCGGCGGCATAGTTCGGCGCCATGACGTAGATCGACTTGACGCCTTTCTGGTTCAGGTGCTCACCCATTGCCATCGGCGTCTGATCGTTCTGCCAGGACGACGAAAAGAAATTCTTGTGGCAGCGCTTGCCAGCCATCTGTGACGGACCGGCGTTGGCGCTGATCAGGAACTTGTCCGCGTCGAGCACTGACTTCGCCGACGCCAGCAGCACGTGCGACCAGATGTAACCGGTGACGAAATCAACGTCGTCCTGCTTCACCAGCTTGTCGGTTTTCTGCTTGCCGATATCGGGCTTGAAGCCATCGTCTTCCATGATCAGCTCGACGTCGAGCGGACCCATTTTGCCGCCGATGTGCTCAAGCGCCAGTTCGACCGAGTTTTTCATGTCTTCACCGATAACGGCCGCGGGCGTAGTCAACGTCGTAACAAAGCCGATCTTGACCTTCGCTGCCTGCGCGGATCCGGTCGCCAGCACGGCGGCCGCGATCATTGTGGTAGTAATTATTTTTCGAAACATCTTATATCTCCTCTTCGGTTAGTGGCGACCTGCGACGAGCGCCTCCTGGTACAACAGCCAGAGCATTATCATGCCTGGTTTGTCAAAAATCGATTCCGGATTGCCAGATATCGCTATTATTATTTCCGTGTAGCCGCCGTCGCCTGCGCGTCGTAGCATCACGGAATCACATTAACGCTATATCTTACCTCAAAATATTACCGAATAGATCGTCCGATTAGGTTAATACCCGGGTTTCCGTGGTAACTGGCTGTTGCCGGTTGCGCGCGATAAATCCGGCCGCGTGGCGAATTAATGCCTCGGCCTGGTCGCGGTGCGGTGAATGGCCACAATCGGGTAACTCGATGATTTCGGTTTGGTCGACGCTGGCGGCGATGCCGTGAATCTGCGCCAGGGTTCCGTATTCGTCGTCGAGGCCCTGGATTGCGAGCACGGGGCATTCGATTGCGTCGATTTCGTCTTCGATCGACCAGGCACGAAATGCCGGATCGAGCCAGATATCGTTCCAGCCCCAGAAGGCCGAATCGGGATCGTCGTGATAGCGCGACAGGCGCTGTTTCAAATCGGTTTCGAGATAGGCCTGGCGTGCCAGTTCAATGCTTTCGACGGATATGTCTTCCACCATGATATGCGGCGAAAGCACGATCGCACCGGCCAGCCGTTGTGAAAAGCGCGCCGCGTACACTAGTGCAATCGAGCCGCCGTCACTATGACCGAACAGCCAGGGTGGCTCGGTTGCGGTATCGACATCGAGTGCCCGCAACAAGGCTGGCAGTAGTTCGTAGGCCTGATAGTGCATGAAATCGACCCCCCAGCGCTCATCGACGGCGCGCGGCGACGAACGACCGTAACCCGGTCGCGAATAAACCAGTCCGCGACACGAGGCGCGGGCGCACAGCTGCAAGGGAAAATCCTTCCACATCGCGCGCGAGCCGAGGCCTTCGTGCAGGAAAACTATAAGCGGCGCGGCGCGATCGTTGCTACCAACCCACTGATATTCGATCCGTTGCGGTGGCTCCTGCAGGCGCAGCGTTACGAACTCGACCGCCGCGCTCATGTACTCGCGGCGGCCTCGCGCTCGCGCAGGCGGAAGCGCTGGATTTTTCCGGTGGCAGTCTTGGGCAACTCGTCAACGAACTCGATATATCGCGGGTATTTATGCGGCGCCAGTCGATCCTTGACGAAGGCCTGCAGATCCTCGGCACTGGCCTGCTGGTCTTCGGCAAGCACGACGAAGGCCTTGGTTTTGACCAGCCCATCGGCGTCGGTTTTGCCGATGACCGCCGATTCGAGCACCGCCGGGTGCTCGACCAGCGTGGCCTCGACCTCGAACGGTGACACATACATGCCGCTGACGCGCAGCATGTCATCGCTGCGTCCCGAGCAGGTAAAGCTGCCGTCGTCGTTAAGCACGTACTTGTCGCCGCTCTTGGTCCACTCGCCCTGAAAGGTTTCGCGACTCTTGTCGCGATTGTTCCAGTACATCAGGGCTGCACTCGGCCCGCGCACGTAAAGATCGCCAATGTCGCCCGCCGCAACCGCCAAACCATCGTCGCTGCGCAGCTCGATATCGTAACCCGGCACCGGATAACCCGAAGATCCGAGACGCACCGCGCCCGGACGATTCGAAATATAAATGTGCAGCATCTCGGTCGAGCCGATACCATCGATCACATCGACGCCAAACTGATCGCTGAAGCGCTGCGCCAGGTCGGCTGGCAAAGCCTCGCCGGCCGAAACCGCGAGGCGCAATGCAAGCTGCTCGCGTGCGGGCTTATCCGCATAGGCCAGCATGGCTACATACCCGGTCGGCGCCCCGAAAAACAGGGTCGGTTGGTGATCGATCAGGCGTTGAAATATGACGTCGGGTGTCGGACGGCCGCCGAGCAACACGCTGGACGCACCGACGCATAGCGGAAAGGTCAGGGCATTGCCGAGCCCGTACGCAAAAAACAGCTTGGCTGCCGAAAAACAGACGTCCACCTCGGTAATGCCCAGCACCCCCTTACCGTAGAGTTCGCTGGTCCAATAGGGATTGGCATGGGTGTGCACCGTGCCCTTGGGCTTGCCGGTCGAGCCGGACGAATACAGCCAGAATCCGGGGTCATCAGGACTGGTGGCCACCGCCTGGTCGAGCGCTTGCGCCTGCTGCATAAAGTTGTCGAAGGCCGTTTCGGATGCTGCCAGATCGCCATCTGGCCGCGACACGATAACCGACTCGACTTCGTGATTTCCGCTTTGCATGGCCTCGCGTAGCACCGGCAATAGCGCGCTCGAGACCAGCGCGGCACGTGCGCGGCTGTGTTGCAGCATGTAACGGTAGTCGTCCGCCGGCAGCAGCGTGTTGACCGCAACCGGCACGATACCGGCATACATGGCACCGAGAAACGCAACCGGCCAGTCGTTGCAGTCGTGCATCAGCAGCAGTACTCGTTCTTCACGACGCAGACCGGCAGCGAGTAGTGCACCTGCGACACGGCGCACGTCGTTGGCGAGGTCGCCGTAGCTCAGCGTACCAGCATCATCGATATAGGCGGTTTTTTGTGCCCGCCCCTGGTTGAGTTCGAGCAGATACCCGGCGTAATTGAATATCTCGCCCGGGGCTTTGACGTCTTCGCTATTCATGCGCTCCTCCAGCAGTCGGTCGGGTCGCGACCCGGCGCGGGGCCCGGGCCGAAATTATTTGTTATCGGGTAAATTCTATGCTGCCACCCGGTAACAGGTACAGCACTAATGCGCGTCCGTCGGAGATCGTCGGCTGATGGGCGCTGCCGGCCGGGTAGACCACCCATCCGGCCGGATGATCGTCGAACCGGGCCTCGCCCTCGAGCGGCATCACCAGGTCGATCTCGCCATTGGGGTGCGCATGATGCGGACCGACGACATTGTCCATGTCGACGACATCGACTGAGAAATCCTGCAGGTCATCGGCCGGCTTGAATACTCGACCGTAGCGTATCCCGCCGGCCTCATGCTGGCATAACCAGCCTTCGGTGACGCCCTGGCGACAGATCCGCTCGAGATTGCGAAAGGTATCGCTACCGACTCCGTGCTCCCGGTTGAGCCAGATTTGCAGGTTCTCGTTCAGGCTTTTACCCGCGATCTGGCGGGTTAAATCGGCTATTTGTTGACGTAATTCGGTATCGCTCATGGTGCGGCCTCCCCGTTGCCCGGATTCGTTATTTTACTTGCCTGGCGAACAAATATGAATTATTGTGCATAATATTTCTCTATTTCACCAAGAAATGGCATTATATTGCATTTTATATGGCTAGTCGATGAATAGCGTAACAAAATCCGCCGGCGCACGAACGGGTAATCCTCGCAGTGCAGATGGCAATCGCCTGCTGATCGAGCTGGGCGACCGGGTGCGCGCGCTACGCGAGCGCCGTGAGATTACCCGCAAAGCGCTGTCCTTGGCCACCGGGGTATCGCAACGCCACCTGGCCAACCTCGAATACGGCGAAGGCAACGTCTCGGTGCTGGTACTGGAACAGGTCGCGGCTGCGCTGCACTGTTCGCTGGCCGAACTGATCGGCGATTTTACAACCCGTTCGCCCGAATGGCTGCTGCTGCGCTCGCTGTTAAAAAACCAGAATGAAGACACGCTGCGCAGAATTCGTATTGCCGCCGGTGAGATGCTGGATAGCGGCGAGAATGAATATTCCGAAAGCAGCCGGATCGCGTTGATCGGCCTGCGTGGCGCCGGCAAATCGACCCTGGGCGCGATGCTGGCGCAGCACCTGGACTGTAAATTTATCGAACTGAGCCGCAGCATCGAAAAACTGGCCGGGTGTACGATCGGCGAAATACAGGATCTGTACGGCACTGACGCCTTTCGCCGCTACCAGCACCGCGCACTGGTGGAAGTCATCGAGCATGACCCCACTGCGGTCATCGCCGTTCCGGGCGGACTGGTATCCGATGCGTCGACCTTCGACCTGCTGCTGTCCAGTTGCCACACCGTCTGGCTGCAGGCAAAACCAGAAGATCACATGCAACGCGTGGTCGAACAGGGTGACCTGCGCCCGATGGCGGGCAGCAGCGAAGCGATGGAGGACCTCAAGGACATCCTCGCCTCGCGCTCGCCGTTTTACGCCAGGGCACAGCACCAGCTTGATACCAGTGAACTGCCGCTGCAGCGGACATTTAAACAGCTGTGCGGTCTGGCAGGCCGGATTGGGCAAAACACGAGTATTGATTCAGTACTCAATCAGCAACCTATCGAGGAGATAAGATCGTGATCGCTTCGGATCGAGTCGACTATCAAACCCACCCTTCGCAGTACCGGCACTGGAAACTGAATTTCGATGGACCGGTAGCAACGCTGCAGGCCGACTTCGACGAAGACGGCGGTTTGCGTCCCGGCTACAAGCTCAAGCTCAACAGCTACGATCTCGGTGTCGATATCGAGCTCAATGACGCGATAAACCGTATCCGTTTCGAGCATCCCGAGGTGCGCAGCGTCGTGATTACGAGTCTCAAGGATCGCATCTTCTGTTCCGGCGCAAATATCTTCATGCTCGGTACCAGCAGCCACGCGTGGAAGGTCAATTTTTGCAAGTTCACCAACGAAACCCGCAACGGCCTCGAGGATTCTTCGCACCACAGCGGACTGAAATTTATTGCCGCGGTTAACGGCGCCTGCGCCGGCGGCGGCTACGAGCTGGCACTGGCCTGTGACGAGATAATTCTGATCGACGACCGCTCGAGCAGCGTCAGCCTGCCCGAAGTGCCGCTGCTTGGCGTCCTGCCCGGAACCGGGGGATTGACTCGAGTCACCGACAAGCGCCACGTGCGCCATGACCTCGCGGATATCTTTTGCACCACCACCGAGGGCGTGCGTGGCCAGCGCGCCAAGGACTGGCGCCTGGTCGACGAAATCGCCAAACCCGCCGCCTTCGACGCAACCGTGCGCCAGCGCGCGCTGGCGCTGGCCGAACAAAGCGATCGCCCTGCCGTTGCCGCCGGGATTGAACTGACACCGCTGCAACGCAGTATCGAGGATGATGCATTGCGTTACTCGCAAGTTAAAGTCGAAATGAATCGCACGGCGCGCACCGCAACCTTTACCGTCAACGCCCCCAAAGGTGAGCCATTGACAGATATTGCCGCGATCGAGGCCGCCGGTGCTGACTGGTACCCGCTCGTACTCGCGCGCGAACTCGACGACGCCATTCTTTCGATGCGCACCAACGAGCTCGCTCTAGGCACCTGGATCATACGCACCACCGGCGAGACGCAGGCGATGCTGGCAATGGACGCCACCCTGCTCGAATTCCGCGATCACTGGCTGGTGCGCGAAACCATCGGCTTTTTACGGCGCAGCTTGAGTCGATTCGATGTATCGTCGCGCAGCCTGTTTGCACTGATTGACGAGGACTCCTGTTTTGCCGGCACGCTGTTCGAGCTGGCTCTGGCCTGTGATCGCAGCTACCACCTGGCGCTGCCGGACGACGAGGCCGCGGCACCGGTGATTACGTTGAGCGAGGCCAATTTCGGCCTGTATCCCATGATCACCGGCGAAACCCGCCTCGAGCGTCGCTTTTATCGCGAGCAGGTCGCGCTAGCAGCCGCGCACGCGGAAATATCGCAGCCGCTGGATGCCGACGCCGCTTTCGATCTCGGGCTTGTGACCAGCAATCCGGACGATCTCGACTGGGAAGACGAGGTTCGTATCGCAATCGAAGAGCGCGTGGCGATGTCGCCGGATGCGCTCACCGGCATGGAGGCAAACCTGCGCTTCAACGGCAGTGAAAACATGCTGACCCGAATATTCGGTCGCCTTACCGCGTGGCAAAACTGGATCTTCCAGCGTCCGAACGCGGTCGGCGACAGCGGCGCACTCAAAGTTTACGGTACCGGTGAAAAATCGCAGTTCGACTGGAACCGGGTCTAAACCAACCAGAGAGTAATAAAATGTCATCCATTGATTACAACGAAAAAATCCCGAACAACGTGGACCTCGCCGGGGACCGCGCGCTCAAACGCGCGCTCGAACAATGGCAGCCCAACTACCTTGAATGGTGGCAGGACATGGGACCCGAGGAATCGCAGGACATGGACGTTTACCTGCGCACCGCAACCAGCGTCGACAAGGACGGCTGGGCGCAGTTCGGTTATGTCAAGATGCCCGAATACCGCTGGGGAATATTTTTGAACCCGTCCAAAGAGGACCGAAAAATCCATTTCGGCGACCATAAGGGTGAAGACGCATGGCAAAGCGTGCCGGGCGAATACCGCGCCAATTTGCGCCGCATCATCGTCACCCAGGGCGACACCGAGCCAGCCTCGGTCGAACAGCAGCGCCACCTCGGGCTGACTGCGCCGAGCATGTACGATCTGCGCAACCTGTTCCAGGTCAACGTCGAAGAAGGCCGTCATCTGTGGGCCATGGTTTACCTGCTGCACAAGTATTTCGGCCGCGACGGCCGCGAGGAAGGAGAAGCCCTGCTCGAGCGCCGCAGCGGCGAGGAAGACAACCCGCGCATCCTGCAGGCCTTCAACGAAAAGACGCCCGACTGGCTGGCGTTTTACATGTTTACCTATTTCACCGACCGCGACGGCAAGTATCAGCTTCACGCCCTGTCCGAGTCGAGTTTCGACCCGCTGGCGCGCACCACGCGGTTCATGCTGACCGAGGAAGCGCACCACATGTTTGTCGGTGAGACCGGCGTGGCGCGCATCATCGAACGTACCTGCGATGTCATGAATGACCTGAAAAGCGACGATCCGGCCGCGTTGCGTGCCGCCGGCGTGATCGATTTACCGACCATCCAGCGCTATCTCAATTTCCACTTCAGCGTTACCGTCGACCTGTTTGGCGCCGACGAATCGAGTAATGCGGCGATATATTACTCGACCGGACTCAAGGGCCGCTTTGCGGAGGGCAAGCGCAAGGACGATCACCTGCTAAAAGATGATTTTTACCCGGTGCTCGAGGTACGCGATGGCAAGCTGGTGGAAAAACAGGTGCCGATGTTAAACGCGCTCAACGAAGTGCTGCGCGACGATTACATCCGTGAGGCCGCGTCGGGGGTCAAACGCTGGAATCGTGTCATCGAAAACGCCAGCCTGCCGTTTCAGCTCAAGGTGCCGCACAAGGCATTCCATCGTAAAATCGGCGCGCTCACGGGTACGTCGATCAGCCCCGATGGTCAGGTTCTGAGCCGGGATCAGTGGAATCAGCAGGCCGCGCAGTGGTTGCCGACCGACGAAGACCGCGCGTTTGTTGCCAGCTTGATGGGGCGCGTGGTCGAGCCGGGCAAATTTGCGCACTGGATTGCACCGCCGGCGCTTGGGATCAATAACCAGCCGGTCGATTTCGAATACGTGCGATTTAGTTGAGATCACTCTGGGTCGACAGCGTCACCGCATTCGATTTACTATCGACTTGCGAGTAGGAGACCCAACGATGAGCGAATCAAACCTGGAAATCAGCCAGCGCCGCAACGGCGTGGCGCAAATCACGATGGTGCGCGTGGACGTATTCAACGCTTTCGATGAGGCCATGATCGCCGAAATCGATACGGCCTTCGAGCAGCTCGGTGCCGACGCAAAGGTGCGCGTTATAGTGCTCGCGGGCGAGGGCAAACATTTCAGTGCCGGCGCCGATCTCACGTGGATGAAACGCGCCAGCGAGGCCACGGTCGAATGGAACCTCGAGGATGCCCGCCGACTCGCGGCAATGCTCGACCGCATCGACCGCTGCCCCAAGCCTACCATTGCCCGGGTACAGGGAGCCGCGCTTGGCGGCGGTGTAGGTCTGGTCTGCTCCTGCGATATCGCGATTGCCGCTGACAACGCGAGCTTTGCCGTCAGTGAAGCCAAGTTCGGTATCCTGCCGGCCACCATCGGCCCCTACTTGATCAACGCGGTCGGCAAGCGTCACGCACGCCGGCTGGCCCTGACCACAACCCGCATCCGTGCCGCTGAAGCATTGACACTGGGTTTGGTGCACCAGGTCACGTCGCCGGATGAGCTCGATGTGGCAATCGATGCAATCCTCGATGAATTACTGGCTGGGGGACCCAATGCGCATCGCGAAATCAAGGACTACTTCGCCGGGCTCGAAGTCGGTCCGATTACCGACGAGGTTCGCGAACACAGCGCGCAAACCATCAGCCGTGTTCGCGGCAGCGACGAGGCACGCGAGGGTTTTGCCGCTTTCTTCGACAAACGCCCGGCCGACTGGATTCCCAAATGACACAACGCAAGGACCTGGACCCGGTGCTCGTCGTCGGTGCCGGCATCATGGGTGTCGGCATCACCCAGGTCGCGGCGCAGGCCGGGCACAGGGTATTGTTATACGATCTGCAAGCGGGCACGGCTGCCGACGCGCGCGATCGCCTGAAAGCAACCTTCGACAAGCTGGTCGATAAAGGCAAGCTCGACAGCGCCGATGCCGCCCAGGCTCTCGAACGCATTATCCCGATCGACAATCTCGGCGACGCCGCCGACGCCAGGCTGGTGATCGAGGCGATCGCCGAGCAACTCGACGCCAAACACGAGTTGCTGCAGCAGTTGCAGGGTATCGTCAGCCAGGATTGTATTCTCGCGACGAATACGTCGTCACTGTCGGTCACCGCGATCGCCAACGGCCTGGACCATCCAGAGCGCTGCGTCGGCATGCATTTCTTCAACCCGGTGCCGCTGATGCGGCTGGTCGAAGTGGTCAGCGGTTTGCAAACCTCGTCGTCGACGGTGGACACGATCGCCGAACTGGCGGTTTCCTGGGGAAAGACCGCGGTGCACGCGAGTTCGACCCCGGGATTTATCGTCAACCGCATCGCGCGACCCTTCTATGCCGAAACCCTCGCACTGTTACAGCAACAGGTGGCGACGCCAGCCGAGCTGGATGCGTGCCTGCGCGGTGCGGGCTTTCGCATGGGGCCATGCGAACTCATGGACCTGATCGGTCACGACACTAATCTAGCGGTGACAAAATCGGTATACGAGGCCAATTATTACGATAAACGTTACGTCCCGTCGCTGCTGCAACAGAGCCTCGTCGACGGCGGCCTGCTCGGGCGCAAGACCGGGCTTGGTTTTTACGATCATAAGAGTGGCAAAAAAATAGAGTCACCGTCTTATGCTGCGCCGAGGCAACCGCCATCAAGTGAAAATCTCGCGGTGCGTGGCGACAACCCGATCGCCGAGCGCATTGCCGCCGCCCTGAAACAACACGGATGCCGCTTCGAGCGAAATACCGAGAGCAAGTGGACCGGCCTGCAGGTCGACGGCGCCCGGCTGCGCCTGACCGACGGCCGTGCTGCGGCCGAACTCGGTCGCGATGTCGCCGTGTTCGATTTTCCCCTGAGCGACGAAACCGGCGCCGTACTCGCCTGGAGTCATGCCGCGCGCTCATCCGACGAATGGCTGCAAGCAGTGCCCGACTGGCTCGCGATATGCGGCTTCACGCCGCTGAAAATTGCCGATGCACCGGGCCTGGTGGTCGCACGCACGATCGCGATGCTGATCAACGAAGCCGCCGATGCCGTGCATCAGGGCGTATGCAGCGAGGCCGACGCCGACACGGCAATGCAACTCGGGGTCAATTACCCGGCGGGCCCATTCGCCTGGTTGGCCGCCTGGAATGTTCACGCAGTGGTATGTCTGCTCGATGCTCTGGACGACTTTTATCGCGGCGAACGTTACCGCGTAAGCCCGTGGCTGCGCCAACTCGCGTGGCAAACCCCGAAAAGATGATCGCCGCCCTGCGCTCGTGAAATTTGCTGATTTCCATCCGGGGCAAAGACTCGAGGCCGGTCCTTACGAGATCAACGAGGCCGAAATTATCGAATTCGCCAGGGCTTACGATCCGCAATGGTTTCATACCGATACGCAAGCTTCGGCCACGGGCCGTTTCAGTGGCCTGATCGCGAGCGGCTGGCACACCTGTGCCATCGCGATGCGGCTAGTCGTCGACACCGCGCTGAAAGGCTCGGAGTCTTTCGCCTCTCCCGGCCTCGAATACGTCAAGTGGCCGGCGCCGGTGCGCCCGGGCGATTCATTGTCGCTACGGGTCCAGGTGCTTGACGTGCGCCGGTCGTCGAAGTCCCCGAAACTTGGTATTCTGCACTGGCGCTGGCACCTGGTTAACCAGCAACAGATCGAGGTACTCGAACTCGAGGCCACCAGCTTTTTCGATTTAACCGACGAGGACAAGGCATGAACGATGCGTTTATCTGCGATGCGATCCGCACCCCGTTCGGCCGTTACGGCGGGGCCCTGGCATCGGTGCGCACCGACGATCTCGCTGCCGTACCGCTGCAGGCGCTGATGGCGCGTAATCCTGGCCTCGACTGGGCCGCGGTCGACGACGTTATACTGGGCTGCGCCAACCAGGCCGGCGAGGATAATCGCAACGTTGCGCGCATGGCGCTGTTGCTGGCCGGGTTGCCCGAAAGCGTGCCTGGATCGACAATTAACCGCCTCTGCGGCTCGGGTATGGACGCGCTCGGCAGTGCCGCACGCGCGATCAAGTGCGGCGAGGCGCGATTAATGATTGCCGGCGGCGTCGAAAGCATGAGCCGCGCACCGTTTGTCATGCCCAAGGCCGAGAGCGCATTCAGCCGCGGCAACGAAATTTATGACACGACGTTGGGCTGGCGTTTCGTCAATCCACTGATGACGGAACGTTTTGGTATCGACTCGATGCCAGAGACCGCGGAGAACGTGGCCCGCGAATTTAAAATCGAGCGTGAGGCGCAAGATGAAATGGCCTTGCGTTCGCAGCAAAACGCCGCCCGCGCAATCGACGACGGATTCTTCGACGCCGAGATTACGCCGGTCAGCGTACCGCAACGCCGAGGCGCTGCGGTCAGCGTCGACAGCGACGAACATCCCCGCGAAACCAACCTGGATAAACTCGCGGCGCTGAAACCGATCGTTAGCGTCGATGGTACCGTGACCGCCGGCAACGCGTCTGGCATCAACGATGGCGCCTGCGCACTGCTGCTCGCAGACGCGACCAGCGTCAAAAAATTCGACCTGATACCGAGGGCGCGCGTGCTCGGCATGGCCACCACGGGTCTGGCGCCGCGTATCATGGGTATGGGCCCTGCGCCGGCGACGCGCAGGGTGCTCGAACTGACCGGCCTGGAGCTGGGACAGCTAGACGTGATTGAACTCAACGAAGCCTTTGCCGCGCAGGGTCTCGCCGTGCTGCGCGATCTGGGGCTCGACGATGCCGATCCGCGGGTCAATCCCAACGGCGGTGCCATCGCCCTCGGTCATCCGCTCGGCGCCAGCGGCGCGCGCCTGGTTACCACCGCCGTCAACCAGTTACAGCGCAGCGGCGGGCGCTACGCGCTGTGCACCATGTGCGTCGGCGTGGGCCAGGGTATTGCAGTCATCGTCGAGCGGGTTTAATCCCGACCCGATGCAGCAAACGTCCTGGCTCAAGATCTGGGTTGCATTCCTGTTTTCAGCCTTCGGCGGCATATTTCCCGGTAACGCCTGATTTAAGGTGATTTTTATCAAGCTGGTATGGTGGTCATTGTGGTAAGTTTAAATTTCGAATCCTTTGTCAGGAGCAATTGATGCGCGCGATCTTGATTATCAAGCGGGAACATAACAACCTCGGCGCAGTGTTATATAGCCTCGAAAAACTGGTGGAAGAAATCGACAGCGGCAAGCAACCGGACTTCCCTATTTTTCACGGCTTATTGACTTATCTGGACCGCTTTCTCGATCGCTACCATCATCCCAAGGAAGATCAATATCTTTTTCCCCGACTGCTGGCGCGCGCTCCCGAATCCGAAAACCTGGTCCGGGAACTCGGTCAGCAGCACACCGAGGGCGAAATTCTTCTGGTCGCAATGCTCAAGGCGCTATCGGCCTACGAGTTTTCCGGCGACGCCGAGTACCCCCATTTTCGCGACACGGTTCTGGCCTATTGCGACTTCGAGCGCAGGCACGCGCAAAAGGAAGAGGACGAAGTGCTGGAGCGTGCCCGGCAGGTGCTCGAGCCCGCGGACTGGGAAGAGATCGATGCCGCTTTCGAAGAGAATGTGGATCCGATGTTTGGCCAGCAGTGGAATAACGAATTTTCGGATTTGCTCAACCATTTGATTAACCGGCTGCCCGCGCCGCTGGGCCTTGGTGAGGAGTGGAAGTGATTGCGATCGATAGAGATGGAGGCGCGGTTTAGCCCGGCAAATCAACCCCGATTCAGGTAGCGGAGGTTTGTTCTGACCCTGCCCTGCCCGGCGAGGAGACAAGCAATAAAAATTAAAAATATCAGCGACCTCATAACGGGTCACAAGCTACCCGCGGAAACCGGCGCAATCACGTGGATGCGCGGCCCGCTCGGCGGCCTGTTCACGCTGCCCTGGTTCGACCCGGCGTCGATATATTTTCTGCGCAATTGGTATCTGCCCCTGTCGCGCTTGTGGGGAGTGGCGGACGAGGCACAGGGCTCGGTGGCCAGATTCGTCGAGATTGCTCAATTCGAGCTCGGCGACAGCCGGTACCAGCGCCTCGGCAAGGTACTGTTTCGCTTCGAAGTCTCTCGCGCCCGGGTAAACGCCATCGACGCCGCCTGGCGGTGTGCTTTTTTCGGGGACAATGCGCCGACCGCTTCTGATCTCGTCGCCATCGAAAAGGCGCGCAAGGATGCGCATCAGGCACATAACATGAGGCGCGGCGATTTACGCTTTTTATTGCGCTTCAAGCCGCAAACCTCGCGTTACGTCATTCCTTCCCAGACCGAGGTCGAAGCACTGTACGGTGGGATTCGCGCCGATCCTCAAGCTTATTTCACGCTGCCCGCGGCAATGCCGCCGGTTGAGCAGTCTCGGGGATTCGATGCCGCCGACGGCAGGCAATACTGGATTCGATTTCAATCGCCGTCGCAACGCACCGGCGACCTGGTTTATGCCCGGGTGCATGAGCCGGCCGGCGTCAACAACCCACCCACGATTATTTACGGGCATGGTATTTGTGTCGAATTTGATTACCTCGAAGGACTGGTCGACGAAGTCGACGTGCTGTGCCGTCTCGGTTTTCGCGTGGTGCGTCCAGAGGCACCGTTTCACGGACGCCGCCGACCCCAGGGCTATTACGGTGGCGAATACATCAGCGCAACCTCGCCGCTCGGAGTCCTCGACACATTTACCGCCGCGGTCGCCGAGCGTGCCGTGCTGATGGACTGGTGCCGGCGCAGTTCTACCGGGCCGGTGACCATGGGCGGCAGCAGCCTGGGTGCGTTGATAGCACAACTGTTGACCGGAGCGGCAGCCAACTGGCCGCAGGCATTGCGGCCCGACGCGTTGTTGTTGATCATGCATTGCTCGAAGATGGAAGATGCCTTGATCCATGGCTCTATCGCAAAATTGTTCGGTGCGCTCAAGGCCAAGCACGAGGCAGGCTGGAGCGTCACCACGGTAGCCGAGTACCTGCGTGCGCTGAATCCGCCGGCGCAACCCTCGGTAGCTGCAGCCAACATTGTTTCCGTGCTGGGCACCAGGGACGCGGCAACGCCATTCAGCGGCGGCCTGGAATTACTCGATCGCTGGCAGGTGCCGCCGTCGAACCGGTTCGTCTGGCCGCAGGGTCATTTTTCCCTGCCGATCGCGTTAACGCGCAACGATGCGCCGCTGCGGCATTTCCAGCAGGTGGTAAAAGGGCTGACTTGAAATGACCGAACCTGTCGTCATTCCGCTCTGGTTATTGCTGCTGCTGGTGTTAGTGGCGCTGCCGACGCTGCTGACCCAGCTGCTGATTCCGCTATGGCTCAAAGTCTGGAATCGCTGGTCACGGCAGGCGTTTCACGAGGTCAACCCGCAGCTACAACTGAAACTGTCGCCATTCACACTGACCCGTTATCGCGCACTGGCCGATCAGCTGGCGACAGACCCACAACTGCTAGAGGCGGCCACGGAAATCGCCGAAAGTCAAGGCATGACGCTGCAAGACCTGCGCGAAAGGCTGCACCGGATCGCGCTCGAAATCGTGCCGGCGTTCAATCCATACTTTTACTTCCGTGTCGGTTACCGCCTTGCGCGCGGCATGCTGCGCGGGTTTTACCGGGTGTCGATCGGCTTTATCGACGAGGCATCGCTGGAAACCGTCAGCAGCGACGACAGCGTCATCTTCCTGTCGAACCATCGCACCAACATGGACTACCTGCTGGTTACCTACCTCACGTCGCAGCGCACAATGTTATCTTTCGGTGTCGGCGAATGGTCCGGTATTTTTCCGGTGCGCCAGTTAATGCGTAGCGCCGGTGGTTATTTTATCAAGCGCGATTCGAATGACTTACTGTACCGCCGTGCGTTGGAACGCTACGTGCAGCTGGCTACCGCGGCCAGGGTACCGCACGCGATCTTTCCCGAAGGCGCGCTATCGCCTGACGGTGGCCTGCAACCCGCCCGATTCGGCCTGTTCAGTTATGTTACCAGGCACTTCGATCCGACGACTTCACCCGACATCGTGGTCATACCTATCGGCACCAACTATGATCGCGTGGCCGAAGACAACAACATGCTGCGCGTCAGTTCGGCTGAATTCAAGGCAAGAGGAAAGCCCTTCGTGGTCTGGTCGGGTATAAAATTTGGTCTGCGTACGCTCGCCGAAGTCTTGCTGCAGCGCCGCTCGTTCGGATACGCCTGCGCTAATTTCGGCCGCCCGGTATCGTTTCGCAAGTGGCTCGAGCAGCATGAAGTCGACTGGCCAGCGCTCGATCGCGAGCAACGTTTTCAATGGTTGAATCGATTCGGTGAGGAGTTGATGAACGCAGTGAGCGCTCTGATTCCGGTACCGCCGGTGGCAACCCTGTGCTGGGTGCTGCAGCAGGCGCCACAACAGGGGCTGGATAAAGTCGAACTGCTGGGTGCCTTTAAAGCGGCGCTAAACCACGCTCGCGCACGCAATGCCTTTATCGTCCTGCCGCGCTCGAGCGCACAGTATGCTTTGCAGCACGCGATCGAATTGACCCTGCTCAGGGGAATGATCCGGCATCAGGCCGGCGGAAAATACTGGATCAATCCCGACAAACAGGCACTGGTTGCCTATTACGCGAAATCGATAGCACATCACTTCGAACCGGTCGAGGACTGATGGTTGCGACGCGCTGGCGTAACGACGGATTGGACGCAACCCCACCGACTCGGCCACGCCTGCCATACTTGCTGCAGGCATTTGACATCATGTTCCCGGCACCGCAGGATAAAACCCGATTACGAATGTTGAACAGGCAGAGCATAAGACACAAATGAGTGCCTTACCCGTTATCATCGCTGGCGGTGGTATTGGCGGCCTGGCCGCCGCGCTCGGTCTGGCGCGCAAGGGATTCACGTCGATTGTGGTCGAGCGCGCGCCCGAGATCGGCGAAATTGGCGCCGGCATCCAGATCGGTCCGAATGCATTTCACTGTTTTGATTATCTCGGTGTCGGCGACGAGGCACGTGCGATAGCAGTTTATATCGACAGCCTGCGACTGATGGACGCGGTCGGCGGCGAACAGATCGCGGCGATTCCGCTCGACGATGCATTCCGCGAACATTTTCGCAATCCGTATGCCGTGGTGCACCGTGCCGATTTACACGGTGTCCTGCTCGACGCCTGTCGCGCGAGCGACCTGATCGAGCTACGCACCCACCACCAGGTGGTCGCTTATGCACAAGATGGCGCGTCGGTGCAGGTATCATGCGCCGGCCAGGCAAGGCTCGATGGCAGTGCTTTGATCGGAGCCGATGGCCTGCGCTCGGACGTGCGTCAGCAATTGGTCGGCGACGGCGAACCGCGCGTCTCCGGGCACACGACCTATCGATCGGTGATCCCGACCGAGCAAATGCCCGAGGATTTACGCTGGAACGCGGCCACGCTTTGGGCCGGCCCCAAGTGCCATATCGTGCACTACCCGTTGAAAGGCTGGAAAGTCTTCAACCTGGTCGTGACTTATCACAACGACGTCACCGCAGCGGTTGCGGGCAAACCGGTCGACAAGGAGGAGGTACGCCAGGGTTTCGAGCATATACACCCGCGGGCACGGCAAATCATCGAGCACGGGGAAGACTGGAAACTCTGGGTTCTATGCGATCGCGACCCGATCCTGAACTGGGCCGACGGCCGGGTCGCGCTGCTCGGCGATGCCGCCCACCCGATGTTGCAATACTTCGCCCAGGGCGCGTGCATGGCAATGGAAGATGCGGTTTGCCTGAGCCACATGTTTGAACAGCATGGCGACGATATCGAGACCGCGCTCGAACGGTATACGCGCCAGCGTCGCGTGCGCACCGCGCGGGTACAACTCGATTCACGCCTGATCGGCGAATACATTTATCACGCCGCCGGCGCCACCGCCGAGGTTCGCGATCACATCATGTCGGCCTTGACGCCCACGCAATGGTACGACAAGCTCGGTTGGCTTTACGGCGGCACCGGCCTGGATAGTTGACGCCATCGGAGTCAGATATGTCATTAACCGAAAAACCCGAAGAGACCCCCGAGCGCCTCGCGTTTTACCGCAAAATCGACGCTGAAGCCTATACCCCGCTATGGGCGGTATTCGCTGACATCATCACGCCGCAACCCAAAAGCCCTTGCCTGCCGCATTTGTGGCGCTTCGACCAGGCGCGTGAATGGCTGCTCGAAGCGGGTGAATTGATTACCGCCAGAGAAGCCGAGCGGCGCGTGCTGATACTCGAGAATCCAGGTCTGCGCGGTCAATCGAGAATCACCACATCGTTGTACGCCGGATTACAGCTGGTGTTACCCGGCGAGGTCGCCCCGGCACACCGGCACAGCCAGTCGGCACTGCGATTGGTGCTCGACGGCGGCGGCGCCCACACGGCGGTCAACGGTGAGCGTACGATCATGCACTATGGCGATTTTGTCATTACCCCGCCCTGGGCCTGGCACGATCACGGCAACGAAAGCGAGCAGCCGATGATCTGGCTCGACGGCCTCGATATCCCGGTGGCGAGTTTTTTCGATGCGTCTTTCGCCGAAGGCTACGACGCCGACGAACAACCGGTGGCGCGTGCGACCGGTGATAGCCTGGCGCGCTATGGCGCCAACATGCTGCCGGTTGACTATCGCCAGCAGGAACTGGCCTCGCCCCTTTTCAACTACCCTTACGCCCGTTCGCGCGAGGCGCTGGACTCGATGCAGCGGCAGGATGAATGGGATCCCTGCCACGGCCTGAAAATGCGCTACGTTAATCCGGTTGACGGCGGTTTCGCAATGCCGACGATTGCGCCGTTTCTGCAGTTATTACCGAAGGGCTTTAAAACCAAACCGTATCGCAGCACCGATGCGACCGTATTCGCCGTCACCGAGGGCCACGGGCGCAGCACCATCGATGATCAGACCTTCGCCTGGGGCCCGAAGGATATTTTTGTCGTACCAAGCTGGAAACGAATCGTGCACGAGGTCGACGAGGAGTCGGTCCTGTTCAGCTACTCGGACCGGGTAGCGCAGGAAAAACTCGGCTTCTGGCGCGAACAGCGCGAAACATAAACAATGAACAATGGAGCACACAGTGACTGAGTATGTTTTCGATCCACCCGCGGTGCCGTCGGTGGCGGTGGCCGGTGCCGACGCACGCTTCCCGGTAAGACGGATTTTTTGCGTCGGGCGTAACTACGCCGCGCACGCACGGGAAATGGGTAAGGATCCCGAGCGCGAACCGCCGTTTTTCTTCAGCAAGCCGGCCGACGCGTTGGTAGACGACGGCGCCACCGTGCCCTACCCGCCCGCAACCGAGAACCTGCACTACGAGGCCGAAATGGTGGTCGCCATGGGCCGGGGTGGAATCGACATAGACGAGGCGGCCGCACTCGAACACGTCTGGGGTTACGCCATCGGCAATGAATTGACCCGGCGCGATTTGCAGCTCAAGGCGCGCGACATGGGACGGCCATGGGATTTCGGCAAAGGTTTTGATCGCTCCGCGGTATGCGGGCCAGTGCACCCGGTCGCCGAGGTCGGTCATCCGGCCGATGGCATGATTCGCCTCTACGTCAACGGCGAGATCCACCAGGACGCCGATCTCAGCGAAATGATCTGGAATATCCCCGAGCAGATTTCGATTTTGTCGCGTAGCATGGAAATCAGACCTGGCGATCTGATTTACAGTGGCACCCCGGCCGGTGTCGGAGCGTTAGTACCGGGTGACGTCTGCGTGGTTGAAATTGGCGGGCTCGGTAAGCTGACGACAACCATCGGGCCGCGGCGCTAAATCGAGAACATCGACTCCAGATCGTGCTTGGAAAAGGTTTTAAACGCGAGCATGGTGTCGGTTTTCTTGATCCCGTCGATAGTGCCGAAGTGACTGGTAACCAGTTCGGCAACATCGTCATTGGTTTTGGTGCGAACAATCGCAACCAGGTCGTAAATGCCGGTAACCGAATAGACTTCCGAGATTTCGGCCATGTCCGCTAGCTGTTCCGCCACCTCGGTAATCTTGTTTTTCTTGACGTTAATTAAAACGATGAATGTAACCACACCGGGCTCCTCCGCCGATCGATTTACCCGTCATTATAATGGATTCTGGAGTTTAAACGGTAACGTCGATCGTGTTTTCGACGGATAACATTTTTCGCACCTCTTCCGGCATGCGCACCGCAACCAGCTTTTCCGGTTGATCGGGATCGGAAGATCCCCAGACCCTGACCTCGTTGCCGGTCGCAGCCGGTTCAGGATTATCGCCATGATGAAAGGCATGCGCGACGACAAACGACGTATTGCCGAATTTCTCGACGCGCGATGTGAGCACGGTAACGTCACCGAAGTAAAGCGGCCGCTTGAAAGCCATGTTGCTTGCCACCAGGGGACAACCGCGAAACAGTTTGTCCTTGTGAGTGTTACCGATCAAATCGAATCCGGCTGCCTGCAACAGGGCATGCGTGCCGGAGTCCATCCAGATATAGTAGTGCGGATTAAATATGATCCCGGCGGGGTCACAATGTGCCCATTCGACTCGAATTCTCTGCGTTGCTGTTAGCATTTCTGGGATCTCTTTCGTGTTCTCTGCAAATGGGCAAAGCGTCAGCTAAATGCGTTAAACTGGCACGTGAAGCGGAGCCAGTATATCGAAAATCAGGTTGCTTGCGTCAATTCAGGGCTGGTCAACACATCAGCTGCTAAATACAACCGCAATGACTTACGGCGAGCTCCAGTTTAGGAATAGAAAACCCATGTTTCCTGAAAATTTCAAACAGCAGATTATTTCCGTCAATGGTGTGGCGCTCAGCGTCACGACCGGTGGCGACGGCCCGCCGCTATTTCTCCTGCATGGTTTTCCACAAACCCATGTCATCTGGCACCGAATTGCACCCGAACTGGCGCAGCACTTTTCGCTGGTCATGCCGGACCTGCGCGGTTATGGCGACAGTGCCGCGCCGCCGGGTGATCCGGAACATGAAGTATATTCGAAGCGGATGATGGCTATGGATATTATCGCTCTCGCCGATTACCTTGGCTTCGACCGCTTCGCACTGGCCGGGCATGATCGTGGCGGGCGCGTTGCTTATCGCCTGGTGCTCGATCATCCGGGACGGGTTACAAAATACTGTGCCATCGATATCGTACCGACGCTCGACGTCTGGGAAGAAATGAATACGGCGTCGACCGTCTCCGCGTTTCACTGGTCGTTTCTGGCGGCAGAATCGCCATTACCGGAAGAGGTGATCGGACAAAATCCGACACTATTCTATCGATTCCTGCTGGAACGCTGGGCGTCAGACATCACCAGACTGGATCCGTCGGCGGTACAGGCCTATCTCGACCAGTACCGGGATCCGCGCACGATTCATGCACAATGCGAGGATTACCGCGCGGGTGCGTCTGTCGACCGCGCGCTCGACCAGGCAAGCCGGGATGCCGGCGATCGGCTGGCTTGCCCGGTACTGGTGTTATGGAGTACCGGTTACCTCAGCGACAAGGCCAACTCGCCGCTCGAAACCTGGCGTAAATGGGCCGTTGACGTGGCAGAGATGCCGATCGATTGCGGCCATTTTATCGTCGAGGAGGAACCGCATCTCGCGGCACTGGCGCTGATCGATTTTTTCGGTTAACCAACCTAGCACTAATCAATCAAATTGATCGCGTCACTGGCTAATACCGGCGCAAGCGCGCCGTAGGCAAACGCTTATTCACTCGACGCATTACCATCGAACGCGGGATCTGCCTTAACGCTTTAGTTACGCTGTTTCTGCGGGCTCAGTTTTGGATTCGTCCGAGGCAGATGTAACCTTTCGCTTCTGCTTACCCGGTTTCGCTGCCATTTTTTCCGCCTCGCCGTCGCTGCCCTTCGCTGATTCAGCCCTGTCAGCACTTTGCTCAGGGATAGGGTCGGCTTCTCCGTCATTGAGTGCCGGCTCGCTTTTTTCATCTGGTTCTGCCGATGACTCTGACGATTCTGGCTCTTTAACTTCGGCCGCGATATCGGCGTCGACTTCAGAAGATCCTTCCTGTTCGACCACGTGATCGAGGGGCTCCGACACTTCCTGTACTTCAGGCGCATCTGCCGGCACTTCGCTGACAATAGTATCCTGCACCGCTGATTCACCGTCGACCGAAATCAGGACTTTGCCCTGGTGCTGCTCGAGCACGTGGGTGAATTCCCTGCCGTCACCCAGCACCTGGGCGCCTTCCGCCAGGTGCTTATAGACCTTGACATAATCCTGGGTCAATTCGTTAACCAGTTCCGAGGTCTTATCGAAGTGGCTGTTGACACTGGTCTTATAGCTCTCCATCTCCTCCCTGGCCTGGTCCAGCTCGGCCTTGAGGTTGCTGGCCTCTTTCCTGGCTGGAGCCAGGTTTCGGTAAGCGATGGCGCCAATTATGCCGCCACCGATCAATGCGCCTATGCCCATCAGCCATACAAATTGAACAGGATCCATGGCAAAACCCCCGTTTTTTCTATTTTTCGTTTAGGAAACTCGATTGTAAGGTATCCAATTCTCGAATAACAGGATCGCTATCCGAGTCCGGGGTAGTCAACAATCGAAAGGCAGGGTTACAGCTTAGTGATACTGAAAGCTGACGCGAGGATAGTAGCGGTCTGCTCATCCAGGTTTGACCGAGTGGCGCCATTTGTCGTAGCCTCTCCCGCTAGGGCACCGAGCGGCGCCCTGGTGGCCAGTCTCAAGCAGGCGAGCGTCGTGCCGATATTTTAGGTATCATTTGCAGACGGGCGCGGCCCAATAGAACAATAATTCAGTCAAGTTTTGCCTGACATATAACAACAAAACCAGGGGGAGCCAGGTCAGTGCCCAAGTTCATCGTCAACTACGTCAAGGTGATCGACTACCTGTCGACCAAGTTTGGGCGCCTGGCCATGTACCTGATCTTTGTCATGATCGCTACCCTGCTCATCAACGCCTTCACGCGCAATATCATCAACTTGCCGCTATCGTGGTGCATCGAAATGGCGCAGTTCACGATGACCGCCTATTACATCGTCGGCGGCCCCTACTCAATGCAGCTCGACAGTCATGTCCGCATGGACTTGCTGTATTCAAGATTCAGTCCTAAAAACCGGGCCCGCCTCGACAGTTTTACCGCGATTTTCCTGGTGGTATATCTCGTCTGCCTGTTGATCGGTGCAATCTCGAGCACGATGTACGCGATCGAATACGATCAGCGCAAGTTTTCACAATGGAATCCGTCGATGATTCCGATCAAGGTGATCATGGTGTTCGGCATTTTCCTGATGCTGCTGCAGGCCATTTCCACCTTCTTCAAGGACCTGGCCAAATCCAGGGGTATCGAGCTGTCATGAGTTACGAAACCATTGCCATCTTCATGTTCGTGTCGATGTTGCTGATGCTGTTGACCGGGCAACGCGTGTTCGCCGCAATCGGTATCGTTTCGTCGGTCGCGGCGCTGTTACTGTGGGGTGACGGTGCGGTTGAGATGCCGTTTAACGCGGCGTTTAAACTGTTTAACTGGTACCCGTTGCTGACCCTGCCACTGTTTATCTACATGGGCTACGTCCTCGCAGAATCGGGCATTGCAGATGACCTCTATGCCATGTTCCACGTCTGGTTCGGCGGCCTCAGGGGAGGCCTCGCGGTCGGCACCATACTGCTGATGGTGGTTATCTCCGCGATGAACGGACTCAGCGTGGCTGGTATGGCCATCGGCGCGACGATTGCGTTACCGGAAATGCTCAAGCGGGGTTACGACAAGATAATGATCACCGGGGTCATCCAGTCGGGCAGTTCGCTCGGCATCCTGGTGCCGCCAAGTGTCGTGCTGGTGCTCTACGGCATGATCGCGCGCCAACCGGTCGGCCAGCTCTGGCTTGCCGGGGCAATTCCGGGCCTGATGATGGCGACTCTGCTGATCATCTACATCGTCGTAAGATGTCATTTCCAGCCTCATCTCGGACCGACCGTCGCTCAATCGGAACGCGACATGCCGATGTCGGAAAAACTAAAGCTACTGCGCGCGGGCATTACCCCGTTCCTGATTTTCTTTTTCATGACCGGCCTGTTCATCATGGGGATTACGAGCCTGGTGGAGAGTTCAGCCGTCGGTGCAACCGCTGCCACGATAGCGGCCCTGGTACGCAAGCGCCTGAACCGCAAGGTGATGGAAGAAACCATCCGTAAAACACTGGCCATATCCTGCATGTTCATGTGGGTAATCCTTGCAGCGCTCGGCTTTGGTGCAGTATTCGACGGCATCGGTGCTGCGCGCGCGATCGAATCACTGTTTATCACCAACTGGAATCTGACTCCCTGGGAAGTGCTGATCATGATGCAGCTTTCCTACCTGGTTATGGGCATGTTCCTCGACGATACCGCGATGCTGGTCATCGTCGCCCCGCTCTACGTACCGCTGGTCAAACTGCTGGGGTTCGACCCGATCTGGTACGGCGTGCTCTATACCATCACCTGCCAGATTGCATACATGACACCGCCATTTGGATACAATCTGTTCCTGATGCGCGCAATGGCGCCACCTGAAATAACGTTGATGGATATTTATCGATCGATAATACCTTTTGTCATGGTCATGACCTTTGCACTGGTCCTGGTCATGGTTTTTCCGCAGATCGCCCTCTGGTTACCCGAATACGTGTATTCGAAATAACGGGAAAGAGGTTTATTATTGGGAGTCCAGTGGAAAATTAACTGAAGCCTAAACCTTAGGAGCCTTTAAATATGAAACAAGATAAGAAAGCATCCAAACCGGACGCAACCCAACCGAAAGACAACAGCAGACGAAGTTTTGTCAAAAAAGTAGGTGCCGGAACAGCGGGCATCCTGGCGGCAAGCACGGCACCCTATGCCTACTCCGCAAGCAATCCGATCAAGTGGCGTTTGCAAACCTATTCAGGCGCACCGCTAGGCGCGCACGTTATCCTGCCGCAAATCGAGGAGTTCAACAAGGCAGCGCATGGACGGATGGAGATCGAACTCTATTACGCCGACCAGCTGGTGCCGACCGACGAACTGTTTCGTGCGATGCAAAATGGCACCATCGACGCGGTACAGAGCGACGATGCTACGATGGCATCACCGGTGGATATCAGCGTGTTCGGCGGTTACTTCCCGTTTTCGACCCGTTACAGCCTCGACCTGCCGGTCCTGTTCAAGTATTACGGCCTCGACGATATTTGGGCGGAAGCCTACGGAGAAGTCAAGAACGTTGAATGGATCAGCGCCGGCGCCTGGGATCCGCTGCATATTTTTACCAAGGAACCGATCCGTTCTATAGCCGACATGAAAGGCAAGCGCGTATTCGGCGTGCCGACCGCGGGTAAATTCCTGTCACGTTACGGCCTGGTGCCAGTCACGCTGCCCTGGGACGATATCGAAGTCGCAATCCAGACCGGCGAACTCGACGGGGTGGCCTGGTGCGGCTTTACCGAGGCCTACGAAGTGGGCTGGGCGGATGTCTGTAACTATGCGCTGCTGAACAACGTGACCGGTGCCTGGTGCGGTTCCTACTTCGCCAACTCGAAGAGCTGGAACGCGCTGACACCGGATTTGCAGGCTCTGTTCCGCATGTCCTGTAACGATTCGCACTATTATCGCCAGGTCTGGTACTGGGGTGGAGAAGCCGATCTGCGCGTCAACGGCAAGAAGATGGAACTGACCACGATACCTGCCGATGAATGGGACAAGGTGGTGGCCGACTCGGCTGAATTCTGGGAAGAGCTGGCATCCATCAGCCCGCGCACCAAGAAGGTCGTGGACGCGTTCAAGAAGTACTCCGAGGTCATGGAGAAAACCGGCGTACCCTATCGTTACAGCTAGAACGAGGTATTAAACCGGGTAAATTAACGGTGATGCTGAAGCATCACCGTTTTTTATGCTCAGGTCAGAGTCGTTCAGTCGGGTGGTATCAGCACCAGTTTACCGGTGAACTTTTTTTCCAGGAATACCTGTTGCGCATTACCGATTTCAGCGAGTGGGAAAGTTTTCGCAACCAACGGTCGGATTTCACCGCGCTCGATATAACCAACCAGGTTTTCAAAAACAACATCATCCTGGAATGTACAGCCGATCAAGGTCAAATCCTTGAGATACAGTGTGCGCACATCCAGTTCGACCAGGGGTCCGGCGATCGCGCCTGCGGTTACGTAACGACCACCCCGCTTGAGCACTTCGAGCAACAACGGCCATCCCTCGCCGGCAACCAGGTCGACAACTACGTCGATACTGACGGCTCCAATGGCAGCAACCAGATCCGCACCACGGTCGATAACCTCGTCTGCGCCAAGCGCGCGCAAGTCTTCCATCTTCGCTGTACTGGCAATCGCGATGACATGGGCACCGCGGCGTTTGGCAAGCTGAACGGCGGCCGAACCAACCCCGCCAGAGGCGCCGGTAACAAGCACGCGCTCCGCACCGACAGCGGCCCGATGTAGCATGTTCTCAGCGGTCGAGTAGGCGCAAGGAATCGAAGCGAGTTCGGCATCGGTCCAGTCGCATTCAACCTGGTAAGTCTCGCGTGCCGGCGCCCTGGTATATTGCGCGAAGGCGCCATCGCATTCAGAGCCCAAGGTCCAGCACTCGAAGGGCCGGTAATCGACATAGCTACGCAACATGTTACGTACTATTACTCTTTCGCCAATTCGGTCGCCATCGACACCGTCACCGACTGCAACGATAGTCCCACAGCAGTCCGCACCCTGTATACGCGGAAATTCCATCGGCACTCCGGACCAGGTCGCATCCTCATTGTCGACTTCGTCGAAGCCGTCCGCACCCCCGTCATTGGTCGCATCCCTGACTTTCTTGGAATACCAACCTATGCGGGTATTGATGTCGGTGTTGTTGGCGCCGGCAGCTGCCACTTTTATCAATACTTCGCCTGGGCCAGGCATCGGCACAGGAACATCTTCTCGATATTGAAGGGTTTCGATACCGCCGTGACCGGTCAGGTAAACCGCCGTCATGTGCTGTGGGATTTTATTGTCCATTATTTTGCTCTGTTAAGAAAATTCGATGCCTCACAGCCGCCCAACGTCGCCACATTCAGACGCTATTCATATGATAGCCTTTTCATTGAAAGGCTCATTGCGTTCTATACGCTGGAAATTAAATGGTGTCAGATCGAGCGAGCGGTATTCACCGTAGGTAATCAACTCTGATGTACCGCGACCCATCGCTGGAGACTGTTGCAATCCATGGCCGGAGAAACCGTTAACGAAAATAAAATTTTCGATGATAGTATGCCGGCCGAGTATCGCATTTTGATCAAACGTATTAAAGGCATAGTGACCGGCCCAGGAATTGACCAGCTTGATCGCCTCGAACTGTGGGATTCGAGCCGCAATTATCGGCCATACTTTGTCCTGCCATAGACTATGGTCCTGTTCGAAATCATCGTAGTCGACAGCTGGATCATCGTCAGGTGGGCAACCGGCCAGGTAGTAGGTGCCATCGGTACGCATATGCACGCCCGACGGATCGATGGTCAACGGCAGATCCCGATCCAATGGCTGTTCGGCATCAAAAATAAAAGTGTATCGCTTACGTGGCTCGACCGGCAATTCGATGCCCGCCATGCGTGACGTCAATACCGCTCTTGGGCCGGAGGCGTTGACGACGGTACCGCAAACGACCACTTCGCCTGATCGAAGCGTTACGTTTTCAACCCTGGTATCACTGCTATTTCGGGTCATTGCGATCACCTCGTTGCCAACGTATTCAGCCCCTTTTTCCCTTGCCGAACGCCGCCACCAGTCAAACAGCGTAGCACCGTCAAAGTAACCCTCGTCGACCAGGTTGTGACTGCCAACCACGATATCGTCCACGTTATAAAAAGGGTAATCGTGCTTAATCTCTTCCGCAGTCATGATTTTTGTGCCCGCACCGCAGCTCGCCTGTACTGACTGGCTTTCACGCAATACATCGGCAAAGGCTTCGTTGTCGGCCAGGTACATGTAGCCATAGCTTCGAAAAGGTAAATCAGGCACGCGCGGATCGTTACCGAGATAGGCGCAAAAGTTTTTTACGAATTCAGCTGCGAATTGTGAGATGCGAACGTTGATCTCGCGTGAGAATTGCTGGCGCATACAGCTGTTGGTATACGCAGTCTAGCAGGCCGTATACATCGGATCTTTCTCGACCACCAGTATGGAACCATCGAAATCCGGATTGTCGGCGAGAAACCAGGCCACCGCAGAACCGTAGATGGCTCCACCGACGATAACAACATCGTAGCTTGAATGCTGCGGGGGATTTAAGACTGGATCCTGGCCCATTACAAAACATCACCGCGCTTGACCGCATCGACGACGCCGGCGATTTCAGAATCGCTCAATCCGTACTCGGTGCGGGCGACTGCTGCCGAAATATAACCGCGCGCCAGGTCTCTACGCACCAGTGCTTTACCTCTTTCACGTGGATCGCCGTAACCCGCACCTCCCGGCATCGCCAGCATCACGCGCCGACCAGCCGGAACGAACTGCTTGCCCTTGCCCTTCATCGCCTGGCCGTCGTCGCGGGCTATGGTCATGGCAGCGCCGTGTTTACCACCCTGCCGACCTCTTGCCGGATGGTCGACCCGATCGAACATTGCGGAAAAATCAAATTCGTGACCCTCGGTGGCACCGACTTCCATATATTGCCCGAGGCCACCACGGTACTTGCCGGCGCCACCACTATCTGGACGCAACTCCTTGCGCCAGATAATCACCGGGCCGGTGTGCTCGGTTGCCTCGACGGGCATAGTCATAACACCCGACGGGAACGCGGTGGCATTGAGACCATCCGACGTCGGGCGCGCACCGGAGCCTCCCGAGTTGAAGGCCAGGACTTCGGCCCTGACCGTATTCGCCGGCGCCTCGGTGTCGGTCCTCGGGCGCAGCGACAACTGGAAATTACACAAGGTACCGGCGCCTTCCGCCGGCACCGTAGCGGGCAGGATCTGGTCGAGCGCGGCGTAGACCGCGTCGGGAATCATGTGGCCGATCACATGTCGCAGGGCTACCGGCGCGGGATGCACCGCGTTGACGATCGTGTTCTCGGGAGCGGTGATCTCGAACGGTGCCAGCGACGCTGCATTGTTCGGAATCTCCGGCGCGATGGCGCATTTCAATGCAAAACAGGCATAGGCCTTGGTGTAAACCAGTGGCACGTTGATACCTTTGCGGTCGAGCCCCGAGGTGCCGGTAAAATCGCACAGGATCCGATCGGGCTGGATATCCAGCGTCACCTCGAGTTTTACCGGATGACTATAGCCGTCGATCGTCATTGAGCCCGAGGCCTGCGCACGCGGTAATGCGGCGATGCGCTCCAGCGTCGCGCGACGAGAATTATCCAGGATGAAGTCCGCGATGTCGTCCAGGTCCGATAAGGCGAACTCGTTCATCATGTCGATCAGGCGCCGGTGACCGATCTCGTTGCAGGTCGCCAGCGCATAAAAATCGCCGACCGCCTGGTCCGGTTCGCGTACATTTCCACGCACGATTCGAATCAGGGTCTTGTCGACTTCTCCCCTTTCGGCGAATTTCATGATCGGGATATAGAGACCTTCTTCATAAATCGAATTGGCGTCGGCGCCAAATCCGCGACCGCCGATATCGACGATATGCGCGGTACAACCGAGGAAGCCAACATGCCGGCCCTCGTGGAAGGCGGGCGTGACAACCGTTATGTCATGCAGGTGGCCGGTGCCTTCCCAGGGATCATTGGTGATATAAACGTCACCTTCGAACATGTTGTCGTAGCCGATCCGACGAATGAAATGTGCGACCGCATCGGCCATCGCGTTGACGTGGCCGGGTGTCCCGGTAACGGCCTGCGCCAGCATCTGCCCGCGGGTGTCATAAACGCCGGCCGACAGATCACCGGCTTCGCGCACCGAGGCTGAAAAAGCGGTTCGAATGAGCGCCTGGGCCTGCTCTTCGACGACGGATATCAAGCGATTCCACATGACCTGGTGAGATACTGTCGAGGTTTTGCGGGTCACGGTTCGCTCCTAGGTCTGTTGCACGACATCGATACAGCCATCCGACTGGCGTAGCGCCTGGCGGCTGGTCGGCAAAATAATCGTGGTTTCATCTTCCGTGATCGCAGCGGGTCCCGGCACCAGGTCGCCGGGTAACAGGCCTGAACGCGGCACTATTGAAGACTCCACGTGCTGACCTACGGCAGGGTCGAATATATTTCTGTGACCGTTGGCCGGCACCCTGGCGCCTGCCGTAAGTGCCTGCGTCGCTTCAACTTTTTGCGCCAGCGTGGTCGCGTTCGCAGACCAGACCGTAATCTCGATATCCATGCCCTCCACGGCGCGGCCAAACAGCGCTATGTAATCCTGTTCAAACAATTGCTGATAGTTTGATGCATCCGGCTGCGTCGCCTGTTCTGTACTCAGCACAACTGGAATTTCCTCGCCCTGCCCGGTGTAGCGCATGTAGGCTTTATATTCAGACTGGATGGTGGCGTTTGCATCACAGGAACGCACAAATGCAGTCGCCTCCGCTTCCAGGTCCGCTAAAAGGTTTCGAACCGTGTCCGGTTTGAAATCGGCCAGGCGCATGTAAACGCTGCGATTTGCCTCGAAACTGAACGGTGCCCGCAGGAAGCCGATAGCGGAACCCACACCGGCACCCGGTGGTACCAGCAGACGCTCAACCCCCAGTTTTTCGCACAGGCGACCCGCGTGCAGCGGCGCGGCACCTCCAAAGGCGATCATGGTGTACTCGGACAGGTCCTCGCCATTTTCGACGGCATGGACGCGAGCAGCATTTGCCATGTTTTCATCGACTACTTCGGCAAGTCCGTAGGCTGCGGTCAGGGCGTCCATTTCGAGAGGTTTACCGAGCGTGTTCAGTAATGCATCGGCAGCACGTTGAGCGTCAAGCTTTATCGAGCCACCGGCAAAATTATCGGGGTCGATTTTTCCCAGTACCAGGTCGGCATCGGTGACCGCGGGTCGCTCGCCACCGAGACCATAACAGGCCGGGCCCGGCTCGGAGCCCGCGGACTCGGGCCCAACCCGGATCTGGTGCATCGTATCCACGCGCGCCAGCGAACCGCCACCTGCTCCAATCTCGACCATGTCAATCACCGGGATTGAAATCGGCATACCCGAACCTTTTTTGAAGCGATAGGTCCTGGCGACTTCGAATACGCGGCTGGTTTTCGGCGCCTGGTTCTTGATCAGGCAAATCTTGGCGGTGGTGCCGCCCATGTCGAAGGATAGAACCTTATCGAGACCATATCGAGCAGCGATATGCGCCGCAAAAACGGCGCCACCCGCAGGACCGGATTCAACCAGCCTGACCGGGAACTCCGCTGCACTTTCAATGGAGATGATGCCGCCACCCGAGTGCATCAGAAAGATTTTGCAGGCGACACCCTCATTCTGCAGTTGCCCGCCCAGCCGATCGAGATAACTTTTCATCATGGGCTTGATGTAGGCATTGGCGACCACAGTGTTGAAGCGCTCGTATTCGCGCATCTGGGGCGATACTTCCGATGACAGTGAAACCGAGACCCCCGGAATGGATTCGGCGAGCACGTCGCGAATCATGGTTTCATGGCGATCATTCAGGTAGGCGTGCATCAGACCTACCGCGATGCTCTCGTACCCTGCCGGTTTAATTTTTTCTGCCAGCGCCTCGACTTCAGAACGCTGCAATGGTATCAGCACGTCACCGTTGGCGCCGATGCGTTCCTCGACGGTATAGCGTTGCTGGCGCGGTAACAACGGTTCGGGCAGCGTCAGGTTGAGATCATACTGCTCAAACCGCGACTCGCTGCGCATTTCGATAACGTCGCGAAAGCCCCGGGTTGTAATCAACGCGGTCCTGGCACCATGTCGCTCGATCAAGGCGTTGGTCGCCAGGGTCGTACCGTGAATAATCTGCTCGATCTGGGCCGGTTCTATCCCGGCCTGGTCGCAAACCTGCTTCATGCCCGCGATAATCGCGTCTTCGGGTGCAATGTAGGTGGTCAGTACCTTGGTCGAAAATTGCCGGGTACCGACTTCGAGCACGACGTCGGTAAACGTCCCCCCGATATCGACACCCATCCGAATTGACGATTGATTCATTGTTTCCCGTATCTGCGATTAGCCGTGCTTATCAGGTGAGCAGTGTAAAACGGGACAGGTCACAAGCGCCAATTATTTAATCGAAATCACCCTGTAACGCCCGATCAGCGCCCGCTAACCGCCTCGTAGCCCTCGAGTCCCGAGTTTACGAAATTCGATCTGATTTCATCGACTGCGCGATCATCATAGGGCAGCGCCGGCACTTTCCCCCACACTGGTGCCGGCCAGGCAGGGTCCGACACGTAGCGTACGACATGGTGCAGGTGTAGTTGCGGAACCTGGTTGCCGAGTGCGGCCAGATTGAGTTTCTCGCCGTCGAAAGTGCGCATCAGGAAATCGGACAGTCGGCAGGACTCGTCCATCAATTGCGTACGGTCTGCCCGTTCGAGTTGGTAGATTTCACGAATATCTTCGCGATCAGGAACCAGGATAAACCAGGGATAATTGCGATCGTTCATTAACAGCAAATGACACAACACAAATCGTCCGAGGTAGATGCAGTCTGCTTCAAGCTGGTCATGTATTGCGGCCATGCTGCCTCCGATCAAGCATTTTTCTGTTGGTGTTGGCGTTGGCGTTTATTCGCCACACCCGTGCGGGTAACGATCTCGAGCCCCGGGTTGTCCAGATCAAGGATCCCTTTTTGCCCGGACCGCCTGTAATCTAGCTCTAATGCCGGGCGGACCCGGTCTGGTCGAAGTTTCAGTGGCCCGGTCAGTGCCTTAAACAGCAACGCGTACAGTCGGCGCAGCGAGATTTTCCAGGTGCTGCCCGCGAGTTCATACAGGCAGTCGCTCAGCGCGAGAAAGTTTTCGAAGGGTTGCTCTGCCAGTACCAGTGGCAGGGTATTGCCGAAGCGACCCGAGTTTCCAATCATGTCCCAGAATCGTGCGAAGCGGCTGATGCGCTGCATGGTCGCAAAATCAATATCCCGGGTACTCAGGATGTTGTAGGGGGCCACCGGGTTATAGCGCATTTGATATTCATCGACGCGTCGATTAATCGGGGCTCCGCGCAGACGTTTGAGAATGCCAAGCTGTATTTCCTGCGGGTTCAAAGCCACCAGCTGATCAAAACTCCGGGCAAAATTTTCCAGTGAATCTCCAGGTAAACCGAATATGAGGTCAGCATGTAGGTGAGCCCCGGTGTTTTCACGTAACCAGCGCAGATTATCGCAGGTATTTCTGTTGTTCTGCCTGCGGCTGATGATTTGCTGGATTTCGGGATCGAAGGTTTGCACGCCAATTTCGAACTGCAGTGCTCCGGGCGGAAACCGGGTTAGAACCTGTTTCAGCTGCTCCGGCAGGTAGTCAGGTATAACTTCAAAATGCAGGTAGAGATCATCGTCTATTCGCTGCAGGAAAAACTCCAGGATCGCAATGCTGGTGCTGATCTTTAAATTGAAAGTACGGTCAATGAACTTGAAGTTGCGCGCACCCCGTTGGTACAAGTCATCCATGGCATCGAGAAAGCGTTTTAACTCGAACGGTTTTGCCGTTTTATCCAGCGAAGACAGGCAAAATTCGCATTTGAAGGGACAGCCACGCGACGCCTCGACATAAATCAGGCGATTGCGAATATCCTCGGTGTTGTAATAGGCGTAAGGCAACTCGAGCGTATCGAGGCTGGCCGTTACCCCGGCAATGATGCCCGGTGCTACCGGCTTTTCGCCGAGCAGGTCTTCGCACAATTCACGAAAACTGGTTTCTCCCGGACCCGTAATAATGTAGTCCACCAGCTCGGTGAGTTCAGGCAAGTCATCGGCGAAGCTGACTTCGGGGCCACCCGCAACAATAATGGTTTGCGGTGAAACCTGCTTCAGTAAAGCGATAACTGCCGTGGTTTCGTTTACATTCCATATATAAGTACTGAAGCCGATTATTCTCGGCTCTAGCGCGAGCAATTGCTCGACGATATCGATGGGCCGCTGCTGGATCGTGAATTCCCTGATTTGCACAACCGATTTCAGGGCACCCAGGTTCGCATACAGGTAACGCAAACCGAAAGCACAATGCATGTAGCGTGCATTCAGCGTGGTCAGCAGAATTTTATGATTCATCGGGTTGTATCAGCACATTGCTGTGAGCAAAGAGGACAAGTATTGGAACCAGGCAATCCAGTTCGGGCAGTATATCGATTAAAGCCGCGATATTAAGGCCTTTTTGCCTGTCGGAGCCAATTACGGGGAAAAAGTGGTGGGGCGTGGGCGGCTCGAACGCCCGACCACCTGATTAAAAGTCAGATGCTCTACCAACTGAGCTAACGCCCCCCCGGGAAAGGTCTGGAATAATACCGATACGCGGACCGATTTCAAGCGAATTCTAAAAGGCGATAATGTTAGTGGCCTTCCTTACGAATACGATCCAGCCGCTTGGCGGCCAGGCTTGCCGCGGTCGTTTTCGGAAATCGCTTGCTCAGATCCTGCAGTATTGCCTTGGACTGATCGAATTGCTTGCGTTCGTAGAAGGTATAACCGAGTTTCAACATCGCGTCCGGCACCTTGTTACTGTTCGGGTAGCTCTTGAGCACCTTTTCGAATTCGATTATGCCCTGGTCGAAGTTGCGCGTTACGTAATGCGCCTCGCCAAGCCAGTACTGTGCGTTACCGGAATAACTGCTGTTGGGATACTTGTCCAGAAAGGTCTTGAGTTCGGTCTTGGCCTTTTTGTATCGACCCTCCTTCAGGACATCAAATGCCGCCTGGTAGGCCTCTTTTTCGGCACTCTGTGTCACCGACGGCGTTTGCGAGATTGACGCGGTCGTTGATTCGGTCGTTGTTACCGGCTCGGGCAACGACGGCTCCACTGACGGCGTTTGTTGGCCGGCTGTCGATGAGGTTCCGGCCGGAGGCGTGGTCGCAACCTGGGGCAGGGTTACCTGGCCGCTGGAAGCCTGCGAACCGGCGCCGCTTTCCAGGCCCCGCAGGCGTCGATCGATATCGAGGTATAGTTCACGCTGGCGTTTTTTGATCTCGGTGATATCGTTACCCTGCACTTCGATATCGCCGCGCAGCAAACCAACTTCTTGCGATATCTCGTCAACCTGCTGAATCATGTCCAGCACTGCCCGGTTGTCGATCAGACGGCCCAGACGAGACATTTCTTCAGACAGCTTCTTCAACTGGGTCTGTACCGCCGACAGCTTGGTATCGGAACGCTGTGACAATTCAGTCAGGCGTTCGACCCGCAGCGTCAATTGTTCGGGGGTCAGGGTGCCTTGCGCAAATGCCGCGGTGGTGAATAACCCGGCCAGCAGGCTACCGGCCAGGGTAACCTTGCGAATCGAACCTATCGCCGCACTCATATCAATTCACCGTATAGATCAATTCAACGCGGCGGTTTTTGCTCCAGGCCTCCTCGGTGTGACCCGACATTGCAGGTTGCTCTTCGCCGTAGCTCACGGTATCGAGCTGATCGGTCGAAGCACCCTGAAACAGCAGAACGCGCCTAACCGACTGGGCCCGTCGATCACCGAGGGCAATGTTGTACTCACGGCTGCCGCGTTCATCGGCGTGGCCCTCGAGGCGCACAGTTACTACACCGTTACCGGCGATAAAACTGCCGTGAGTTTCGAGGATCTGGATCGACTCGCTGCTCAGCTTGGCGCTGTCAAACTCGAAATAAATAGTGCGACTTGCCAGCGCGCCTTCGGTTTGTTCGAGCATTGCGATTGCGTCAATCGGCGCACCATCCGCGATCGAAGTTCCATCACCGGCCATATCGTCACTAATACCGGTTGCATCCGCACCACCGCTGATGCTGCCGTCATCGGCCATCCCGGTCTGATCGTCTATCGGTGCGCCATCAATCATCTCTTCCTGCGTGGTGGCACAGGCGCTGACAAAGATCGCTACCAGTCCGGCGATCATCCATGGTTTCATTCGGTTACGTAATTTCATTTCTTTCCTGCTCCATTCGTGTTCAGTGGTTACTTACTTTCAAAAGGCCCCCAAACCGGTTCGCGTATATCGCCGGCCTGGTCGGATAACCTGTGTTTTGCGCGCCCGTCAATCGAAACCGCGTACAGGTAGCCCCTGTTTCCGCGTGTCGATGCATAGAGCACCATTTTGCCATTCGGGGAAAATGAGGGTGATTCATCGAGCGTACTGTCGGTGAGTACCGTCAAATTACCGGTTCCGCGTTCATACTGCGCTATTTTATATTGCCCCTGCTCGCCATGCACCATCGCAATATACTTGCCGTCAGGCGATAAACTGGCGGCGGTATTGTAACGGCCTTCGAAAGTCACGCGCTTCGGCTTGCCGCCATCCACGTTAACACGGTATAGCTGCGGTGATCCTGCACGGTCCGAGGTAAAAATTATCGTCTTGCCATCACTTGCCCAGACTGGTTCGGTATCGATGGCACGATGGGTAGTCAGGCGCTTGAGGCGCTTGGTAGCCGTATTCAGGGTATAAATGTCCGGGCTGCCATCCTTGGACAGGACCAGCGCCAGGAACTTGCCATTCGGTGACCAGCTCGGTGCGCTATTCAAACCCTTGAAGCCTGCAACCTTGGAACGCCGCGCGGTGGCGAGGTGCTGGATGTATATCTCCGGGCGTTCATTTTCGAACGAAACGTAGGCCAGGGACTTACCATCAGGAGACCAGCTCGGGGACATGATCGGCTCATCTGATTCGAGCACATTCTGGGCATTGAACCCGTCGGTATCGGCAACCTGCAGCACGTACTTGCGCGCGGCATCCTTTTGCGCACGTACGAAAGCGATGCGGGTATTGAAGGCACCGCGAGTACCGGTGATTTGCTCGTAAATATAATCGCTGATCTGGTGTGCGCGTGAACGCAGGTTACGTTTCCTGGCAGGCATACTGCGACCCAGAAGTTGCTTTTGCTTAAGCACGTCGAGCAGCTGGAATTCTATGCTGTAAAGCCCCGGAGATTTTTCCAGCACGCGTCCAACCACGAGATAATCCTGTCCGACTTTACGCCAGCGGGCATACTGCACCTGGTTGCTATAATGCGGGTTAGCCGGCAGTTTGGAGCGGCTCATGGATTTCAATACGCCGCTGCGATTCAGATCACTGGCGACAATCTCGGCCAGGTCGACCGGCAGTTTACTGCTGAGGCGCGAAGTGTCAAACGGGACAACCGCGATCGGCAACGCACCTTCTACACCGCCGGTAATTTCGATGGTCAGAGCAGCTTTAACAGTCAATGGCATAAGCCAGAGGATTCCGGCCAACAGGTATGTTATTGGATGCTTCATTTATGTGTAATTTTTACTCGGGCCTAAAATTAAAGTTCAACTCTCGCTCGAACAAGGACGGGTCCCCTGGCTTCGGCAGGGGCTCTGCCTTGTACACTGCATTTTCGATCGAAGCGCGATATGTTGCGGTACTGCCTTTACAGGTACCGAAGGTGACATCGAGAATTATGCCGCCCGGCCCTTGCAATACCCTGACCCAACATTCGGGTATTTTCTCACTTCCGGCCGGTCTAATCCAATTCCGCTTAACCTTTTGAAAAATAGCCAGTTTATAAGCTTCCCGCAATGAATTGAGCCGGCGCTCGTTTTCCTCGGCCAGTAGCTTGGCCTTCAGTTCCGCCTCCTTGCGTTTTTGTTCCTCCTCGGCAAGACGACGTTCTTCGGCTTCCTTACGTTTGCGCTCTTCCTCGGCCTTGCGTTTCTCCTCGGCCTTGCGCTTTTCCTCGGCGATACGTGCTTCCTCGGCTTTACGCTTTTCCTCGGCGATACGTGCCTCCTCGGCTTTGCGCTTTTCCTCGGCTTTGCGCTTTTCCTCGGTTTTTTGTTTTTCTTCAGCCTTGCGCTTTTCCTCGGCAACACGTGCCTCCTCGACTTTGCGCTTTTCTTCCGCTTTCTTTTTCTCGGCGACCTTGCGCTCGGCTTCTTTCTTGCGTTTTTCTTCGGTTTCCTGTTTGCGCTTCAATTCTGCTTTTTTCTTCGCTTCCTGCTGACGTTTCTCTTCTGCCTCTATTTTCTTCTTCTCGGCGAGTTTTTTAGCCTCGAGCGCTTCCCGTTTACGCTTTTCTTCAAACTGCTTTTGCTCCGTTTTCGCATCAAGCTGCTGTTGATCAACTACCTCGGCCTTGACGGTCTTGGCAACGGGTCCCGCTTTCATGGTTTTCGGCTTGTCGACGAAGGTGAAATTGATGATCATTGCTCCGATAACCAGCGCGTGAAATACAAGTGAAACGACCAATGCCCGGGGATGTTTGCGTAACTCCGATAGCACTAGGGTTTTTCCTCCGGTTCGGTCACCAACCCGACTGACTCCACGTTTGCCTGCTGCAGCAGTACCAGCGTTGCCACGACATTCTGGTAGGGACCATTGGCGTCGCCGCGCACCATGACCGGTCGTTTCGGTTCCCTGGATAATGCTGCCTTGACTTGCTTGATCAACGCTTCCTCGCTGATCTCGTTGTCGGGTTTCAGCGCGATATTGAGGAACATCATTCCCCGTTTATCGACCGTAATGACGATAGGTTCCGGGCTTTCTGCGTCCAGTGGATTTGCCGGTGCGGTGGGCAGATCAACCTCGACGCCCTGTTTTAACAAGGGTGCCGTCACCATGAAGATGATTAACAGCACCAGCATGACGTCGATGTACGGTACTACATTGATCTCGGAAACTGAGCGGCGCTTCTTCACAACTGTAGTCCTTACTTTGTTGACTGGGCCTGACGCTGCAGGATACCTGTAAATTCCTCGAGAAAATTCTCGTAGCGCACGATCATCGCGTCGATTTCACTGGTGAACTTGTTGTAGGCAACCACTGCTGGAATTGCCGCCAGCAGTCCCATCGCCGTGGCAATCAGGGCTTCCGAAATACCGGGTGCAACCATCGCAAGCGTGGCCTGCTGCACACCGGCAAGGGCACGGAACGACTCCATGATGCCCCAAACGGTACCGAACAGCCCAACGTAGGGGCTGACCGAACCTACTGTTGCCAGGAACGGCAGATTATTCTCGAGCATTTCGATCTCGCGCGACATTGAAACCTTCATCGCACGATGCGCCGAACGCACGACTTCACTGTTGCCGAGGTCAGCCTTGCGGGCGCGGGCAAACTCCCGAAAACCGTTTTCAAAAATTGCCTCGAGACCGAAACGCCGGTCCTGGCGTACGCTCATTTGTGCAAACAAATCGCTCAGGTTTATTCCGGACCAGAAACGGCCTTCAAAGGTCTTGGCCTCGACCTGTGACTGGCGGATATAACCCCGCTTGACATACATTAATGCCCAGGAAAGTACCGAGGCCGCAAGCAGCAGTATCATCACCAGCTGCACCGGTATACTGGCGTTCATGATAAGCGTTAACAGTGAATCATTCATAGCGTTAGTTCATCTGGTTTTTAAGGATTAGTTGCAGGGCCCGGCTATAACTCTATTTCACCCTGTTTTGAATGTTTAAATCCGAAATGCGAGTACGCGCGCGATGTTACCACACGCCCTCGCTGGGTACGCATCATAAAACCCTGCTGTATCAGGTAGGGCTCGATCACATCCTCGATAGTACCGCGCTCTTCGCCGATCGCAGCCGCAAGACTCTCCACGCCGACCGGCCCACCATCAAACATCTCGATGAGGGCAAGAATCAGGCGACGATCCATGTGGTCGAGCCCGGTTTTGTCGACCTTGAGCATGTCCAGCGCAGCGCAGGCAATCTCGGCGGTGATCGTACCGTCAGCCCTGACCTCGGCATAGTCACGCGCGCGTCGCAGCAGTCGATTGGCAATACGCGGCGTGCCACGCGACCGACTGGCAATTTCACTTGCGCCTTCTGCTTCCAGCTCGATGCCGAGTAAGCCCGCGGAGCGCATAATGATTCGACCCAGTTCCTCGGCGCTGTAGAATTCAAGGCGATGCACAATCCCGAAACGATCACGCAGGGGCGATGTCAGCAGCCCCGCACGCGTGGTTGCTCCAACCAGCGTAAACGGGGGCAAATCCAGCTTGATCGAACGCGCTGCCGGTCCTTCGCCTATCATGATATCGAGCTGAAAGTCCTCCAGCGCCGGGTAGAGTATTTCCTCGACCACGGGACTGAGGCGATGAATCTCGTCGATAAACAGCACGTCATGCGGTTCGAGATTGGTTAGAATCGCGGCAAGATCACCAGCCTTCTCCAGCACCGGTCCTGACGTCTGGCGCAAATTCACCTGCATTTCGTTGGCGATAATATGCGAGAGGGTGGTTTTACCCAGGCCCGGTGGGCCGAATACCAGTACATGATCAAGCGCCTCGCTGCGTTTTATCGCGGCCTGAACAAAAATACTCATCTGTTCGCGAACTTCATCCTGGCCGACGTAATCACTGAGTAGCCTGGGTCGCAGCGCACGATCCAGCGATAACTCCTCTGCGATCGCTTCCGGGTCGATCAATCGATCTTCGTTCATGCCTTAACCGACGTTTGCAACGCCTTTTTGATCAATTCCGAGGCGCTCGCTTGCGTTCCGTCCTGCTGCTGTACCCGACCGATCATCTTTTCTGCATCGGCCGGCCTGTAACCCAGTGCCTGCAGGGCTTCGATGGCCTCGCCCATGATCGAATGCCCGCCAGATGAAACCTCGGAAGCAGGCGAATCGCCCGCCAGGACCTCGACCTTGTCCCGCATTTCAATGATCAGTCGCTCGGCCGTTTTTTTACCAACTCCCGGCAATCTTGTCAGCATCGCGACGTCGTTATTCAAAATGCAGAGCCCGAACTGCTGACCATCGATTCCGGACAGAATCGTCAGTGCCATTTTCGGGCCAACGCCATTAATCCGTATCAGCTGTCGGAACAGTTTGCGTTCCTGCTCGTCTTTGAACCCAACCAGACTGTGGGAATCGTCCTTAACCAGCAAATGCGTCCAGATTGATATCCGATCGCCGACTTCGGGTAGCCGGTAAAATGTCGTCATCGACACATCGGCTTCGTAACCCACTCCGTTGCAGTCGATCAATATTTGCGGAGCACGCTTGGCGGCCAGTATACCCGTCAATCGACTGATCATCTTCGGCGACTTCTCCTGCGCTTAAGTAAACTGGCGTCGATACCCGTTTTCTGACGCGTAGCATAAAATTGTGCATGACAGATAGCAATTGCCAGGCCGTCGGCCTCGTCAGCCTTCAACTGCAGACGAATGCCGAGCAAACGTTTCACCATGTGCTGCACCTGCTCCTTGTTGGCAGCACCCGAGCCGACAATAGCCTGCTTGATTTCTCGCGGGGCATATTCGGCAATTTCAAGGCCGGCCCGGTAAGCGGCACAGATAGCGGCACCACGCGCCTGGCCAAGCTTCAATGCGGAATCCGGGTTACGCGCCATGAAAACGTTTTCGATGCTCATCTGTTCTGGCCGGTGTATTTGAATCACATTTTCGATTTCATTAAAAATACAACCCAGGCGTTGTGGCAGGCTATCGCCGCTGACCCGGATATTGCCACTGTCGATATACCTCAAGCGATTAGCCTGATTCTCGACGAGACCAAAACCGGTAGTACGTGATCCAGGGTCAATGCCCAGGATAATCATTAAGCCTGGGCCTCGTACGCTTCCTCTGGAATTTCAGCGTTGTAATAAACATCCTGCACGTCATCCGAGCTTTCCAGCAGGTCGACCAGGCGCAGCACCTTCTGGGCGTCCTCTAGATTCAGCTCGGCATTGGTGAACGCGCGCATCGTCAGGTCCGAATCGCCCGGTTCAAGCCCAGCATCCGTCATTGACTGCTTCACGGTCACGTAATCTTCAGCCGCGGTGAGCACTTCGATACTACCATCATCGGCAACTATGACATCGTCTGCGCCCGCTTCCAGCGCGGCCTCCATGACACTGTCTTCGTCATGCTCGGGTGAATAGAGCAGCACGCCCACATTATCGAACAGGTAAGCCACCGAACCGCTCTGCCCGAGATTTCCACCCGCCTTGGTAAAGGCATGACGGACCTCGGCAACCGTACGATTTCGATTATCGGACAGGCAATCGACGATCACCGCCACACCTGCTGGGCCGTATCCCTCGTAACGAATTTCCTCGTAATCGGAACCATCGAGTTCGCCGGCACCACGCTTTACCGCGCGTTCGATGGCATCCTTGGGAACCGATTGGGACTTGGCCTTGTCGACCGCGGTGCGTAACGACGCATTGGCATCGAGATCTGATCCACCTGCCTTGGCGGCAACGACAATTTCCTTGATCAAACGGGTAAACAGCTTGCCGCGCTTGGCATCCTGCGCTTTCTTACGGTGCTGAATGTTTGCCCATTTGCTGTGACCCGCCACTGTTTCAACCTCGGTGAAAATGGCGCTATGTTATCACTATTTTGGCGAAGCTTTACCAGCCAGGGGGGAGTTTCTTCTCGATTGTGATATGTTTACCTTCTATCGAGATGTAACCACCGGTTTTCAGTTCTTTGAGGATGCGATGCACCATTTCGCGGGTGGCACCAACCCGGCTGGCGATGTCTTGCTGGGTCAGTTTTTCGGTGACCAGCTTTTCACCCACTTCGTCGGCGTGCTTGTAAAGCACCCGGACCACGCGGTTGTAAACGTCCTCGAGCGCAAGGCTACTGACTTCTTCGGTCAGATCCTGGATCCGATGGATCAGTAAATCAATAATCTGCATGCTCACGGTGGGCTTTTTCAGCAGTGTATCCATGAAAATCTGGCGCGAGATAATGCCGAAGGTAGAGTCCTCGGTGGTGATGATACTGGCCTGTCGCGGGATTCCTCCCAGGGGTGCCAGTTCCCCGAAAGCCTCGCGTTCGCCCAGTGTATTGATGATGATTTCCTTACCCTTGTCATTGTGCAGGAACACGTCAACCTTGCCCTGCAGGATGACATAAAACGAATCGGTTTCGTCACCCTGGCTGACAATCACGGTATTCTTCGGAAACTGGCGAATAACGGTTTGCGAAGCGACACTTTCAATGTCTTCCTCGCTCATACCTCGAAACAGCGTAATTTCTTCGAGTGTTTCGTTTAGGGTTGCCATAATTATTATTTAATCGCGCACTGGTTGGGCGACAATCATTACTAAATTTTCGTTGCTAATCAAGGTTATTCTACAGGTTGTCGCTGATGACGGACCGACCAGTCATCGCCGGGGGCTGTGGAATACCCATTAACTGCAGTACGGTCGGGGCGATTGCCGAAAGATCGCCGCCCGGGAGCAGCGCCTGCACATCGTGGTCAATGACCAGGCAAGGCACCGGATGATTGGAGTGCTGGGTATGTGGTTTGCCTGAATCCGGGTCCACCATTTCATCACAGTTGCCATGATCAGCAGTCAGTACGACAGCGTAATTACTCGCAATCGCGGCCTCGAGCACACGGCCCACTTCACGATCCAGGGCCTCAACGGCCTTGATGATGGCCTCGCGGACCGCCGTATGTCCTACCATGTCACCGTTGGCAAAGTTGACCACGATAAAGTCGTAACCCTCGGTCTGCATCGCCTCGATTACGCTATCGGCCACTTCAGCCGCACTCATTTCGGGTTGCAGATCATAGGTGGCAACCCTCGGTGACGGGATTAAACTGCGCTCCTCGCCGGGATAGGGCGCTTCGCGACCGCCGTTAAAGAAAAACGTGACATGCGCGTATTTTTCGGTTTCAGCACAATGCAGTTGCGTTAAACCCGCATCACTGATGACACTACCCAGCGTGGTCTCGGGCCACATCGGTGTAAACGCGATCGGCGACTCTAGCCGTGAGTCGTAGTGCGTCATACAGGTAACCGTGATCGGGTGGTAGTTCTCGCCACGCTCAAACGCATCAAACTGCTCGAACGCGAAGGCTGCGCAGATCTGGCGTACGCGATCGTTGCGAAAATTAAAGAAAATCATTTCGTCATCGGCCTGCAGGGTTTGCATTCCAGGCAAATGCGCCGGTCGGATAAACTCGTCATTGTCACCCATATCATAGCTTTGCTGGATCGCGGCATGTGCCGACTCCGCGGCAATGCCATTGCCGTGCACGATGTTATTCCAGGCAAGTTCGACTCGATCCCAGCGTTGGTCGCGATCCATCGCGTAGTAACGCCCTGACACGGTACCGATGTGGCCTCCGCAAGCCTGAAGTAATTCCTCGAGTTGGGGTAGGTAAGACAATGCTGCCTGGGGCGCGGTGTCGCGCCCGTCGGTAATCATGTGTACTTGCGGCACAACCTCGTGCTGGTGACATAAACGAATCAGCGCAGAAAGATGGTCGATATGGCTATGTACACCGCCATCCGAAACCAGGCCGACGAGATGCAGCGGTCTGTCGGCAGACTTTGAGGATCGCACCGCGCCCAGCAAGGCTGCATTTTCGTAAAAACTGCCGTCCTCGATCGCGTCATCAATGCGCACCAGGTCCTGCTTGACGATAGTGCCACTGCCAATGGTCATGTGGCCAACTTCCGAATTGCCCATCTGACCCTCGGGTAAGCCCACACCGCGTCCCGAAGCTTCCAGTTCAGTCATCGGATAGCTGGCAAAGTAATGATCGAAATTTGGCGTCATGGCCTGAATAATCGCATTATGAGCAGGATCCGGATTAATTCCGAAACCATCGAGGATGCACAACAGAGTTGGACGGCGCAGCGTCCCGGGCCTGGATGTCATTGAGATAATCGAAACTACGGTCTGGGTAGCAGTGAATCATACCGTAAAACCCTATCCGGGTTAACAATCCTGCCATCAGATTTTTAAACCTTTATACCTTATACCTTGATATCGATGATTGTTCCAAGCGCCTGGCTGGAAGCCTCGAGCGACCTGGCATTGGCGCGCACGGCACGCACGATTTCGCCCTGCTCGACCAGCGCACGATCACGTGAACCGGGGGCAAAAGCATCGCTGCTCTGTTGCTGGGCAACCTGTGCAACATTTTGATCCAGCCGCTCAAGCTGCTCGCGAATACCCTCGACCGCGCTGCGGTTGGCATCGGGGATAGTAGTTTGAGGTCTGGCTGATTCCGTTATATTCATAATCGCGCTATCCGCTGATAAACAGGATAAGTCTAGCTAAATTGCCTGTTTTCGCCCGGATAACGCCGGGACCAGGGACTAACGGAGTAAATACCGCGATAAACGGTAGCTAGTAAATCGAAAATGATTCAGCTTCCGCCGTTAACTGTCTTTTGTAGTTGGCCCTTTCAGCAAGCAAGGCCGACATGCTAACGGGATTGATGTAGCTGAGCCGGGTCTTGTTGTGTTGCCAGTCACTGCTGAGTTCGATTTCGATTCCATCGCGTTGCCAGCGATACTTGCGGTCCGAAATAAATCTTCCGGCTTGCGTTTTGGCGGCACCATATTTGGCAGTTAATTTGGATAGTATCGGTGCTGGATTCAGACTTTCGAACTCGTATTCGGCAAAGGCGAAACGTTGATCCTGCTTGACAAAACCCAGATAAAGCCGGGTTGATCCCGCTAACGCGCTCGAACTGTCATAAACGTCAAACCAGTTGTCCTTGCCGCCTTCCCGTATCAATCGCGCGCCGGCAGTTTTTACCGCGATGCGCAATTCGGTGCTGTTGGTGGATTTAAGATTAACACCGAACAGCTCCAGCGCGACCACGGGCCGAATCGAGCCGCCGATCAGGCCAATCAGGAACACTATCTTGAAAACAGCTTGCATACCCGATGTTATCGGGCAGATTCAGAATTTATTAAATGGGGAATGACGTAACCGTGGCCCGAGACGTCAACCGCTGAGAGACCTGTGTTATCGAGGTCAATCTCCGGTTTGGCTGACCCGCATCAGGTTTTGTCAATCCGGGCCTCGTCGGCTTCGGCCTGTTCGAGTTCCGCTTCCATCTCTTCATCGGTCAAAGGCTGGTGGTCCGGAACGACGCCGTTTTCGCTCTCCGAACCCTCGTCGTCGTCTTCATATTCCTCGTCGAACAAGCGATCCTTGAAAATTATCTTCGATGCAATCAATCCCCCTTCGAACAATAACCAGACAGGCAGCGCCAACAGCACTTGTGAAATCACGTCTGGCGGGGTTAACAGCATGCCGAGAATAAATGCGCCGACGATTATAAACGGACGCTTTTCAGCCAGCTTCTTGGGAGTCGTAAAACCGATAGCGACAAGGATTATGGTTGCAATCGGCACCTCGAAGGCAAGCCCGAAGCCAAAGAACAGCGCTAACACGAAATCCAGGTAGCGCCCTATATCGGTCGATATATTGACCATCTCGGGACCAACGCTGGTAAAAAACGCGAATACCAGTGGAAAAACGACGAAATAGGCAAACGACACGCCGGCGTAAAACAGCAGAATGCTCGACACCAGCAGCGGCATGGCAATGCGTTTTTCATTGGCGTAGAGCCCGGGCGCCACAAATGCCCAGCACTGGTAGAGAATAACCGGCATCGCCAGGAATACCGACAGCATTAATACCAGCTTGAACGGTGTCAGGAAAGGCGAGGCAACATCAATCGCGATCATGTTGGCACCTTCCGGCAAATGACGCGTCAAGGGCTCCGCCAGGTAAACATAGATGTCATTAGCCCAGTAGAAAAGACCCAGGAAGATCACGAGTATTGCGACCACCATGCGTACCACGCGATCACGCAACTCGACCAGATGCGACATCAGGCTGCCGCTTGCGCTGGGTTCCGGGTTATCTTCTTCGGTCACGATTTAGCTTTACCGCCCCGATCAGTCGAAACTGGCTCCGCTACGGCACTTGGATCAGGTTTATCAATTTCGGGAGCACTGCCTTGCTCGTCGCTGGCACCGATTTCATCAAGATCTTGCACCAGTGATTCACCGGCATCGCTGACCGCGTTGACTTCCTTTTCGAAGGCCTTACCGGCGACATTCATGGAATCCTTTATGGTATCCAGTTCGCGCTGCTGGTCGGCGAGAATCTGGCGTAGTTCATCGGCGCGCAATTCCTGTTCGACATCTGCCTTGACACTGGTCATGAATCGCTTCAAGCGGCCGAAATATTTTCCCGCGGTACGCGCCACTCCCGGTAAACGTTCGGGACCAATGACGATAAGCGCGACGATACCGATCAGCATCATCTCGGTGAAGCCCATGTCAAACATATTATTTTTTATCCGAAACTCGGCCAGGAAGAAATCCGTTCAACCGTCTGGTTTAAACCTTGTCTTCTTCTTTCACCTTACCTTCGATAATCTGGCTCTCGGATTCCGCCTCGTCCTTACCGGCTTCCTCTTCTTTAACCGATTTCTTGAAACTCCTGATTGCGCCACCCAGATCTCCGCCAACGTTGCGCAGTTTCTTGGTGCCAAACAACAGGATCACAATCGCCAGGATTAATAACAGCGACCAGATACTAATTCCACCAAATCCCATCTTTCACCTCATTTACTTTGTTCGCGTGCGGCTTTTTCATCGATTCCCGAGACACCAAAGCGACGCTCCAGTTCTTCGAGTACCAGTCTTGCATCCAGATTCTGTTGTGCCAGCATCACCATGCAGTGGAACCAAAGGTCCGCGGTTTCATGAACAATTTGCTGTTCATTGCCTGATTTCGCGGCAATGATTGTTTCAGCCGACTCTTCACCAATTTTTTTCAGTATGGAATCGAGACCTTGATGATACAAACCCGCCACGTAGGACGATTTAGGATCAGCGTCTTTTCTCGATGCCAGTACTGCCATCAGGCGCAGGAGTATATCATCACTCATCGATAAATCTCGTCGGGATTTTTGATAATTTCTTCATCGATTTCCCATTCTCCATCCTTTAAAACACGAAAGAAACAGCGCCTCCGGCCCGTATGACAGGCGATTCCGCCGATCTGTTCGACCTGCAGTAACACCACATCGGCGTCGCAGTCGACACGAATTTCCCGCAACTGCTGGACGTGACCCGACGATTCACCCTTAAACCAGAGCTTTTGGCGAGACCTGGACCAGTATACTGCACGACCCTGTTCGCTGCTCAGTTGCAGGGCTTCGCGATTCATCCAGGCCATCATTAATACTTCACCCGACTGGTAATCCTGTGCAATCGCCGGTACCAGGCCATCACTATTCCACTTAAGCTGTTCAAGCCAGTCAGTCATCACGCACCTCGATTCCCCGGTCACGCATAAACGCCTTGGCTTCGCTGATACGGTACTCGCCAAAATGGAAAATACTCGCCGCGAGCACCGCATCGGCTTTACCCACGAGAATACCGTCCGCCAGGTGCTGTAAATTGCCGACGCCGCCCGATGCAATTACCGGAACCCGCACCGCTTCCGAGACTTGCCGATTAAGCTCGTTATCAAAACCGGCCCTGGTACCGTCACGATCCATGCTGGTCAAAAGAATTTCACCGGCACCGTACGCATCCATTTTTTGCACCCATTCGAGTACATCGATACCCGTCGGCTTGCGGCCACCGTGTGTGAATATTTCCCAGCGATCAGCCTCGTCGTCCGCGTTTACCCGCTTTGCATCAACCGCAACCACGATACACTGGGAACCGAACTTGTCCGCCGCATTGGCAACAAATTCGGGATTGAATACTGCCGCGGTATTAATACTGACCTTATCGGCTCCGACATTAAGCATGCGCCTGATATCGGCTAACTCACGAATCCCGCCGCCCACCGTTAACGGAATGAACACCTCGCGCGCCACGTCCTCGACCACGTGCACCATGGTCTCACGATCGTCAGAACTTGCGGTAATATCGAGAAAAGTCAGCTCGTCAGCACCCTCGAGGTTATAGCGTCGAGCGTTTTCAACCGGATCTCCGGCATCGCGTATTTCGACGAATCTGATTCCCTTGACGACACGGCCATTGTCGACGTCAAGACAGGGGATGATACGTTTTGCTAGCGACATTGAAACGGGATCAGGCTAGTTCTGATCGATATAAGCCTGAGCTTCGGGAAGGATGATAGTACGCTCGTACAGGGCGCGACCGATAATAACTCCCTCGATGCCCGAATCCTTGACCGCATTGAGCTGGATTATGCACTCCATGTCGGTAACACCGCCCGAGGCGATGACCGGAACGCTGATCGATTCAGCGAGTTGCCTCGTGGCTTCAACATTAACGCCCTGCATCATGCCATCACGGCTTATGTCGGTATAAACAATTGCTGCTACGCCCTGGTCCTCGAAGCGGAGCGCCATTTCCTGCGCGCTGTGATCCGATCCCTCGGCCCAGCCGTGTACGGCCACCATTCCATCCCTGGCATCGAGACCAATGATGACATTGCCCGGAAATTCGGCACATAACTGGGTGATGAACTCGGGTCGTTTTACCGCCATGGTACCGATAATCACATAACTGACCCCGGCTTCGAGATACGATTCGACAGTTTCTATGCTGCGGATGCCGCCACCAATCTGGATCGGCATGTCCGGAAACGAAGAACAGATTTCCTGGATAACGTCGGCGTTGGCAGGTGCGCCCTCGAATGCGCCATCAAGGTCAACCAGGTGCAGCCTGTTGCAGCCCTGTTCCACCCACTTGCCGGCCATCGACACGGGATCGTCAGAAAACACGGTGCTTTCATCCATGTTGCCCTGGCGCAGTCGAACGCAGTGACCTTCTTTTAAATCGATTGCCGGAATCAAAATCATGGCTGACCGTTCCAATTTACAAAGTTTCGCAATAACTGCAGGCCCGAATCCGAACTTTTTTCGGGATGGCATTGCATGGCAAATAAATTATCTCGTGCAATGGCGCTGGTAAAGCTGAAGCCGTATTCGGTAACACCTGCCGCCAGGTCCGGCACCTCGGCATCGAGATAATAACTATGCACGAAATAAAACCTGCTGCCATCAGCTATCGAATGCCAAAGGGGATGCGATTGGATTTGCGTCACGCGATTCCAGCCCATGTGTGGAATCTTTAGTTTAACGCCGCTTTGGTCCTTATGGCCATCACCAAAATACTTTACCTGCCCCTCGAAAAACCCGAGACATGCCGTGCCCTGGTTTTCTTCGCTGCGATCGACGAGCACCTGCATACCCATGCAGATACCGAGAAAAGGTTGTTCCGCTGCGGCGATCAGGATCGCTTCACGCAAGCCGTAATCGTCGATTGCCCGCATGCAGTCACCCGCCGCGCCCTGGCCCGGAAACACGACGCGATCGGCATCGAGTACCTGCTGCGCCGTGGATGTCAGTATCACCTGGTCCTTCCCGTCCGTAACGACTTCCAGCGCGTTAACGACCGACCGGAGATTTCCCATGCCGTAATCGACCACGGCAATCGTTTGCATGAGCTAAAGCGATCCCTTGGTCGAAGGAATCGCACCCTGCATGCGTTCATCAGCGGAAACGGCAAAGCGCAGTGCGCGACCGAATGCCTTGAAGATCGTCTCCGCAATGTGGTGCGCGTTTTGACCAAAAAGATTATCGATGTGCAGGGTTGCAGGAGCGTGATTGACGAAACCCTGAAAGAATTCGTGAATCAGGTCAACATCGAACCCGCCGATGCGGGGGCGGGAGAAATCAACCCGATACTCGATACCCGGACGGCCCGAAAAATCGATAACAACCCGCGACAGGGCTTCGTCCAGCGGCACGTAGGCATGACCGTAACGCATGATCCCCTGCTTTTCCCCCAGCGCCTCTTTGAACGCCTGACCCAGCGTAATACCAATATCTTCAACCGTATGATGATCGTCGATATGGAGATCTCCCTTGGCGGTGATCGCCAGGTCGAACGAGCCGTGCCGGGCTACCTGCTCCAGCATGTGCTCGAGAAACGGAATCCCGGTATCGAAACTCGATTTTCCACTACCATCGAGGTTAAGCACAACATTGATCTCGGTTTCCAGTGTGTTGCGGCTGACTTTTGCACTACGATCTGACATCTATAACCCAATCAGGCAGGTTTCGAGAGGCGCTGATAATAATCGACATCGTGGTTAAATTCGACCCTTAATCGGTGGTTGCAGCCATTGAATCACTCCAGGATGAAAGTTACCGGGCCATCGTTAACCAGGTGGACCTGCATATCGGCACCAAATCGGCCGCAGGCAACCCGGTCATAGGCGGCACGCGCATAGTCGACCATGAAATCGAATATCCGGTTGCCATGCTGCGGGCTCGCGGCAGAGGTGAAACTTGGTCGTCGCCCCTTGCGGGTGTTTGCTGCCAACGTGAACTGTGGCACCAGCAACAGCCCACCTTCGATATCGATCAGCGATCGGTTCATTTTACCCTCGGCATCGGCGAAGATCCGGTAATTGAGCAGGCGATCAATGAAGCTTTGGGCAGTAGGCTCATCATCCTCGGCTTGCACCCCGACAAATATCAATATTCCCCGTTCGATTTGCGCAATCGTCTCCCCGCCAACACCAACCCGCGCCTCGCTAACGCGCTGCAATAGTGTAATCAACCCAGAATTTCCAGCATCGCATTGCAGCTATCGACCAGGGCATTCGATATACCATGCTCGGTTACCGCATGACCGGCATCATTGATGATCTTGAGCCGGGCTTCCTCCCAGTTTTGCTTCAACAGCAGGGCCTGATCAATGGGACACACCATGTCGTATCTTCCATGCACGATATAACCGGGAATATGGCTAATCCTGTCCATGTCTTCGATCAACTGGCCAGGTCGCAGGAAACAATTGTTACAAAAGTAATGGCATTCGATGCGAGCGATGCTGAGCGCGATATGCGGATCGCTGAAATGGTCGATGACATTTTTGTCGGGCAGCAAGGTTACCGATGAACCCTCCCAGATCGACCAGGCCTTGGCGGCACCCATGCGGACAATTTCATTATTGCTGGTTAGCCGCTGGTAGTAGGCAGTGATGATATCGTCTCGCTCCTGCGGCGGTATCGGTTCAATAAAGTGTTCCCAGGCCTCCGGAAAAATACGCGCCGCCCGACCGTTAAAGAACCAGTCAATATCCTCGTCGCGACCCAGGAATATTCCGCGTAATATCAATCCCAACACCGGTTCCGGATGGGTCTGGGCATAGGCCAAAGCAAGCGTGGATCCCCACGACCCGCCGAACACAACCCAGCGATCAATTTCCAGGAATTTGCGAATTTTCTCGAGATCGGCGACGAGGTCCCAGGTGGTATTATCCTCGAGACTTGCATGGGGCCTCGATTTTCCGCTACCGCGCTGGTCAAAAAGTATGATGCGATAGGCCTCGGGATTGAAGAAACGCCGATGCCCGGGCTCGCAGGAGCCGCCTGGGCCGCCGTGCAAAAAAATGACCGGCACACCGTTGGGATTACCACTTTCTTCGATATATAAGGTATGCAGGTCGGTTACCGGGAAACGCCAGGTCTTGGTTGGTTGTATGGCGGGAAATAACATGCGCGTGGCAAATCTCCGGTCGGTTTTTGTAGGATTAAACCTACATGAATGAGAGGTCGAAGCTGACAACTGCACAGCATGGCTGCGATATCTGCCCCACGCCTGTCGTGACAATATACTATCACGACACAGGACCTGGTCGACAGGCACGGAAGACAGCCACGGCAGGCAGATGCAACAACACGAACACCGCTAAAATTAAACTGGATTCTCTCTCCTCGAGATAACCTGGGCCTGGTCAAAACGTGGCCGGGTCTTTTTTTTGACTTCTCGCGGGATCGCTATTGAGAGCGCGATTATCCGATGCCCACGCGAGCGCGGGGACGTCTTCAATCAGTACCAGGTGCCAGCTGATGGAAGTCAAACAGTTCGCGATCGAGCAGATGCGATGCAGTTACCTTGCCGAGCGAGTTGACGATATTGTCGACGCGACCGGGGTAAACCTCATCCCATTGCTGCAGCATTCGTTTGACCGCCTGGCGCTGCGACCCGGGTTGAGAGCCACACAGGTTACACGGAATAATCGGAAAATCCCGCAGCGCAGCGTACTGTTTTATCAGCGCCTCGCGCACGTAAGCCAGTGGCCGTATTACGATGTGACGCTGGTCATCACTCCTGAGCTTGGCCGGCATCGCTTTTAGCCTGCTGTTAAAGAACATGTTCAGAAACAGCGTTTCGACAATGTCGTCCGCATGATGACCCAATGCTATCTTCGTGGCTCCAAACTCGGCCGCCGCGTTATAAAGAACACCCCGGCGCAATCTTGAACACAGCGAACAAGTCGTTTTGCCCACAGGTACCAGGCGCTTCACGAGGCTGTAGGTATCCTCCTCGACTATCCTGAATTCGACCCCCAGCGAAGCCAGGTAATCCGGTAAAACCTGTTCGGGAAAACCGGGTTGCTTTTGATCCAGGTTGACCGCTACCAGTTCAAAATCGATCGGCGCCGCCTTTTGCAGCGCAAGTAACATATCGAGCAAGCTGTAGCTGTCAGCACCGCCCGACAGGCAAACCATTATTCGGTCGCCTGCTTCAATCATATTAAAATCACAAATGGCACGTCCGACCTTGCTGCGAATTTTTCGCTCAAGCTTACCCAGGCCAGGATGCTCCAGTGCGCTGGTGTCTACTTCTCTGCTAGTCTGGCTCATCACTTACTTGCGCCAGAATGAAGGTGTAAACAAAACCAGCAAGGTGAAAATTTCCAGCCGACCCAGCAGCATCGCCATGCACAGTATCCACTTAGCGGGATCATTAATAGAAGCGAAATTCCTGCCTACATCGCCAAGCCCCGGGCCGAGATTATTTAGGCAGGCTGCTACCGCTGAAAACGCCGTTTCCTGGTCCAGGCCGGTCGCCATCAGCAGCAGGATCATCAGTGCCGAGATCGCGAAATAGGCTGCGAAAAAACCCCACACAGCTTCGATGACGTTTTCCGGCATCGACTTTTTCCCAATCTTGACCGCTATTTGCGCATTTGGATGTACCAGTCGCCGCAACTCGCGAACTCCCTGCTTGACCAGCAGCAGGATACGAATCACCTTGATGCCACCCCCGGTAGATCCCGAACATCCCCCGATGAAACTCACGTAGAGCAGTAGAACCGGCAGGAATCCCGGCCAGCTGTAGTACTCGGCGGTGGTAAAACCGGTCGTGGTGCCGATTGATACAACCTGGAATAATCCCTCGATGATCGATTCGGTAGTCGAATCGAAAGTGTGCTTCAGTTGCAGGTAGCCAATTGTAATCACGCTGACAATAAACAGCACCAGGATGTAGGTGCGAAACTCTGCATCGCGTTGGTACGGCTTCAGCGAACGATGTCGGAAGGCAGTAAAGTGGATCGCAAAATTAATTCCCGAAAGCAGCATGAAAACGATCGCGATGAACTGGATCGCGGTGCTGTCGAAGTATCCGATACTGGCATCATGGGTGGAGAATCCACCGATCGCCACGGTCGAAAAGGAATGTGACATTGCATCAAAAAATGACATCCCTGCCATCCAGTAAGCCAGGCAACAGGCCACGGTCAGTCCCAGATAGATATACCACAAGGCTTTCGCGGTCTCGGTGATGCGCGGTGTCAGCTTGGTATCTTTCACCGGGCCCGGGGTTTCAGCACGAAACAGCTGCATGCCCCCGACGCCAAGCATCGGTAACACCGCCACCGCGAGTACGATAATCCCCATACCGCCAAGCCATTGCAGTTCCTGTCGATAAAGCAATAGCGAGTGAGGCAAATCATCGATGCCGACAATGACTGTGGCTCCAGTCGTGGTAATCCCGGAAATCGATTCGAACACCGCGTCGGTAATTGAAATATCGTAGATCCCGGACAGGTAGATTGGCAGTCCACCGGCGACACCCAACACCGTCCAGAACAGCACCACCACCAGAAATCCATCGCGCAAACGCAGCTCTCTCCGATGCTGACTCACCGGCAGGTAAAACAGGAACCCGGTAACCAGGGTCAGGGCGAATGCTTCTACGAAGGGCAACACCGCACCATCCTTGTAAATCAGGCCGGTAACGATTGGCGGTAGCAGCGTACTGCTGAATACCATCATCAGCAGGCCAAGAATGCGTTGTATTACGAGGAGCTGCATTTAAATAATGGTTCAGTTCCTAGAAATAGGTGATTCCGACCTGGAACAGTTTTTCGACCGCGGCGATCTTCTTTTTGTCGGTCAGAAACAGTATTACGTGGTCTTCGGATTCGATCACGGTATCGTGATGGGCAATAATGACATCATCACCACGCACGATTGCGCTGATACGTGTGCCCTTGGGTAGCTTGATATCTTCGATCGCGCGACCGACCACCCGCGATGATGACTTGTCACCATGCGCAATCGCCTCGATCGCCTCGGCCGAGCCACGCCGCAGGGCATGTACCGCGACCACGTCACCCCGCCTGATATGGGCAAGCAGTGCGCCGATGGTCACCTGGTGCGGCGAAATCGCAATATCGATCAGGCCGCTTTCGACCAGGTCGACATAGGCGGGTCGGTTAATCAGCGACATGACTCTTTTTGCGCCCATGCGCTTGGCCAGCATCGACGACAAAATATTGGCTTCGTCGTCATTGGTGAGGGCGCAGAAAACATCCATGGACTCGATATTTTCTTCGCGTAACAAATCCGGATTGGCGGCATCACCCAGGAGCACGATGGATGAATCCAGGACTGCCGCTAACTCACGCGCGCGCGCCGGGAACATCTCGATTACCTTGACCTGGTAATCCTTTTCCATCATCGCTGCAAGTTGCCCACCGATATTGCCCCCGCCGGCCAGCATGATGCGCTTGTTGGGTTTTTCCAGCCGGCGTATTTCCGATATAACGGTCGGGATGTGTTCACGCGCGGCGAGCAGAAACACCTCGTCTCCAACCTCGATCACGCATTCGGCAGATGGCTGGATCGACTCGCCTCCACGAAATATGGCCGCTACCCGCATATCGATTCCGGGCACGACTTCATTCATGGTCTTAAGCTCACGCCCGACCATCAGACCGTCATGATAAGCCTTAACTGCCACCAGCTGTGCTCTACCCTCCGCGAAATCAAGCACCTGCAGCGCACTGGGGTGCTGGATCAAGTGGTAAATATAATCGGTGACCAGCGACTCCGGGCTGATCATGAAATCGACCGGGATCGAGTCTTCGGCAAATAAACCGGGTCGGCGCAGGTATTCGGGTGAGCGAATGCGCGCAATCTTGGTTGGCGTATGGAAAATGGAGGACGCCACCTGGCAGGCGATCATGTTGATTTCATCACTGTTTGTCAGGGCGATCAACATATCGGCATCGTCGGCACCGGCGTCCTCGAGCAAACCGGGGTATGACCCGTTGCCACAAATGGTGCGAATATCAAGCCGGTCCTGCAGGTCAGAGAGAATTTGCTGGTTCGTATCGACGACGGTAATTTCATTGCTTTCTTCCTTGGCCAGCTCAGTTGCTACCGTCGAGCCTACCTGCCCGGCGCCTAAGATGATTATATTCATAGTTTGTTATTGTTTTTTTGTTTGCAGGCCTAAAGATTTCAACTTGCGATAAAGGTGGGTTCTTTCCTGTCCAACCCGACGCGCCAACTCTGACACATTGTTGTCACTGAGCGCCAGGTGCCTTGACAGGTATTCGCGCTCGAACGCTTCACGCGCTTCCCTGAGATCAAGATTCAGATCAATTGTAATTTGCATTTTATCATTCATATCGGTGTCGGCATTTGTCGCGATCGAGCGCAGCATTGCCTCGATTTCCGACAGTTCGATATTCTCGGAGTCACTATTTTTCAAAACCGCCTTCACAAACTGCTTGAGCTGGTTGATTTCACCGGCCCAGTGATGATTGCGCAACAGGTTTTGCGCAGCAACGTCAAAATGGCGATAAGGCAATTGCTCATGATCGCTAAACCAATTGACATAATATTCCAGCAATTGAGGAATATCCTCGACATGATTATCCAGCGGGGAAATAATAATCGCGGCGCGCCACATTTCCGCCAGGCGTGGGTCGACCTGGGTATTTTTTTTCAGTTCATCGTAATCAAATCGACTCGAAACAATGAAACGAAATTTCGAATCCTGATTGGTTAGCTGAATAGCGGCCAGCAGTTCGGCCTGCTGTCCAAGACTGAGATCAGTAATTTCCTCGACGTAGAGGTTGGCTTTGAGGGGCAGTAATTCCCGAATATCCTGGCTGGTATCAAAAATATCCATGCCACCCACCGATTCGCTGAGGTAATCGGCCCAGATACCTCGACCACTGCCAGCGGGGCCCGATAAGAAAACCACCTGATTGGTGCCACGCAAATCCTGCATACGCTGCTTCAGATTCTGCACAAAAAGACTGTTGCCGACCGGCTCCTCCCGCCGGCGTTTACTTTCCTGTCGCAGGTTAATCGCACTGCCTGCAAGGGCTGTCTTTACGGTACTTATCAGCTTGGCCATTGACAGCGGCTTTTCGACAAAATCAATCGCGCCGTAACGGGTCGCTTCAACCGCGGTTTCGACCGTACCGTGTCCTGACATCATGACAACCGGGCAATGGTCGCGACCTGATGACTTCCACTGTTTCAATAGCGTTACGCCATCAACATCTGGCATCCAGATATCAAGCAGCACGAGATCGGGGTCGGTGGTACGCCTGATTTCATTAGCTTCCTTTGCATGCTCCGCCACATCCACAAGGTAACCTTCATCCTCCAGGATATCTTTCAGCAGAAAACGAATATCGGGTTCATCATCAACCACCAGAATTCGGGCGCTCATGGCATTACCCTGGTTTTTAACGGCTCGACGGAAGCCCCCGCGGTAGCCTCATTCGCGGCAACCGACGCGGGTAGAGACACGGTGAATTTTGCGCCGCCCCGTCGAGACTCCTCGACGCGCACGGAACCACCGTGCTCATCAACGATTTTTTGCACAATCGCAAGGCCAAGACCGCTACCAGAAGTCTTGGTAGTCACATAGGGATCAAACAAGTTTTCCGCAACCTCGGCCGCAATACCCTTGCCACTATCTTCGACCGCAATTTCTGCCCAGCTGCGATCGGGATGCTCTATATATTCTGTTTTCAATGCTATCCAGCCTTCGCCTTCAATCGTCTCCAGGCTGTTTTTGATCAGATTGTGTATCAGCTGGCGCAAACGGACGTCATCAGCCTCAATCACCGGTAGCGACTTGTCCAGTTCCAGTTCGATTTCGACTGACGTATTGTTACCATGGTAAAGCACTGCAAATTCTTCCAGCATCGCATTGACGTTAACCCACTGCGGTTTCTGGGTCGGGGATCGGGCATATTCGGTAAAGGCATTAACCATGGACTTCATCGCCTCGACCTGCTGTACGATCGTGTGCGTGTAGCGGTCCAGCATTGACTGTTTCTCGGCACTGACTTGGCCGCTTAACTTGCGATGTAGTCGTTCAGCAGATAGCTGAATCGGCGTTAACGGGTTCTTGATTTCGTGCGCCAGCCGGCGCGCCATTTCACTCCATGCCGATTCTTTCTGTGCCTGGATCAGTTCAGTCAGGTCATCCACCACGATGACCTGTTCATTCCGATCATAGCTTTGAGACAGCAATGTCGTGCCGCGAACGCGGAGGATTTTCTTGCCACCCTGGATGTATATGACAATTTCCTCCTGCCATTCCTGGTCGTTATTCAAGTGCGACTCCACGGCATCGAAAAACGGCGCCATCATCGGGTACTTCTGCACGACATATGCCATAGATAATTCGGAAAAATAATAATTATCAATATCAAAAATCAGGCAGGCGGCGGGGTTACCGCTTTTGATAAGCCCGGTTTCGTCAATTGTCAGTACACCCGAGGTAATGTGTTCCATTACCGATTCCAGGTAATTTCTTTGTAAAGCCTCCATGCGCTGACTTTGTTCTGCGATCGCGCGGCTGCGCGAGATCTTGCGCGTCATGGTGTTGAAGGAGCGCAACAGGAATCCGAGCTCGTCACTGCCTGACAGGTTCAACTGCTTTTCGTAATCTCCAGCCGCAACCGCCTTGGTGCCCTCGACCAGGTCATTAATGGGCGCAACCAGTTTACGCGCGGCGACAAACGCGAGCCATATCGCTGACAGGACACTTAGCAACCAGATAATCGATAGTGCCATAGTAAAACTGGTTTTTAGCGGATCGCGTAATACCGCAAGTTCCTTGTAATGATCATGGGCCTTCTGTACCCCCACGGTCAGTTCGTTAAGCCGATCGGTAAACGGGTATTGTGCCTGCAGCGTTTTTGATGGCACAGTGGCGTCCAGGCTTTGCACCAGTATGACAATCTGTATCGCAAGACCATAGACCGGATCATCAACCAGTTTCAGGTAAGGTTTATCTATATCGAGATCGCCAATATCCGTTAACGGCAGCGCCTCGGGCAATTCGGTGGAGTCAATGCTGCTGGAGGCGACGATAGAATTCGTGTGGTCATACAGGGTTACTTCGTTGGCACCGTATTTCTCACGAATTTCATCGAGGTAGACGATCAGCACTTCGTTGTCTACTTCCACTATTTCGTTCGCGGCTGCGCGCGTCTTGTTAAGCGCATCTCGCTTGCGCAGATCAATGGCGCTGCGACCAAGCTGGAGGGAATCCTCGAGGGCTATCTCGATGCCAACGTCAAACCAGCTGTCGATGCCCCGATGCAGGAAGCTCAGCGAGAAGTAATAGACCACGCTCACCGGGATAATCGTCAACAGCACGAACACGCCAATCATACGTGCGGTCAAGTGCGAGCCGATCGCTTTCAGACGGTACTGGACGATCAGCTTGTAAACGTTATAAACGATCAGGCCAAGCAGGGCGACAAGGCCGATCGCATTAAAAAATATGAGCCAGTTGTAATACTTGCCAAAGGTGGCTGCCTGCGAAGTCGCATCGCTGATTGCATAAAGTGATGCCATCAGTAAAACGACCAGAGCCAGGATAGAGGCAGTATTGCGGAACGTGCTATTCATGACGCGGGATGCTTAACCTCCCATTCATACCACTCGCTTTTCAAGTCCCAGTCATTATCCCACAACGAGCTGGATTTGAGGGGCAATGGTAATTCATCCGTATCAATGCCAAATCGTGCGCGCGCATAATATTTCCTGTCAGCAGTCAGATTGTTGATATCAAGCATGGGGTAATTGTAAACCACTTCGATGAATTGCACCGCAGCTTTGCGATCCTGGAAATAGTGTCGCTCGGAGCTGTTTATGTCGCGTACCACGTACGCATCGAGCATCGGTAACCGATGCAACAGATATTGCTGCTTCAGTGAAACAATCCTGTCATCGAACCAGTAACGTTTTTCTGAACGAATCTCGATCTCGAACATCATCGGAACTGCAAAACCCTGATCAAGCGCGATCGAAATATAATCCGGAATTTCGCTCGCTACCTCCATATCGAGAAGCAGCCAATCTTGATCCAGCGTAAATCCCGCTTTTTCAATTACAAACGAATCCCTGTCCTGAGCCTGTGCCGGGAACGACAGTGAACCTGCCACTACCAGGCATGCCAGGTATAGCGCAGGGTAGCTGATTCGCGCGATGGTTTTCATTTGCCGCCAGACTTGGTCAGCAAACCGTAGAAAAAGCCGTCCATGTTATCGCTACCGGTGAGTATCTGGCGTCCATGAGGTCGCAGTTCACCCCAGTCGACATCGTTCAACTCGATCTCGACACAGTCCGCGTGACGTTCCAGGAATTTCGAAATCTGGTTTTCATTCTCATCCTTGAAAATCGAGCAGGTGCAATACAGCATTCTCCCTCCGGGGTTCAACAGACGCCACAGCACATCCAGGATTTTCCGTTGATGCGCAAGCAACGGCATTATATCGCTTTCGCGGCGTAATAGTTTGATATCCGGATGCCTGCGCATGACGCCGCTGGCGCTACAGGGTACATCAACCAGAATGCAGTCATAGTTGTTGCCGTCAAACCAGGTTTCGGGGCTCGCAGCATCGCCGATCAAAACTCGTGCAGCCTTATCAATTCGCCGTAAATTCTGATGTAATCTGTGCATACGGGACTCACTGCTATCGAGAGCGTCGAGTTTAATATTCTCGTAGTGTTGAAGCAGATGAGCCGTCTTGCCGCCCGGCGCCGCGCAGGCATCGAGCACACGCGCGTGCGATCCGCAGCCCAGTAGCGGCGCGGCGATCTGCGCTGCAGCATCCTGGACGCTCATCACGCCCTGCGCAAATCCGGGTATTTGCGTGACGTCGCACGGGGATGACAGCTCGAGTGCGCTCTCTATCCTGACATGCCTGCTGGCGTCGATACCGGCAGCAGATAACTCGTTAATCACAGCGCCGATTTCGGCGTGTCGGGTATCAACCCGCAGCGTCATCGGGGGCCGGGCATTACCCTGGATTAAAACCTGCTCGGCCTGTTCCCCCCAGTCGCGGCGAATTCGCGCCAGCACCCAGTCCGGGTAGGCATTCAAGGACATGTTACTATCCAGTTCAATCTTGTCTCTAACAACACCACGCAGCAACGCGTTAACCAGACCTTTTGCCCAGGCCTTTTTTTGTGCCAGCGCGAGCTTGACCGTTTCATTCACCGCTGCATGAGGCTCGGTGCTCATGACCAGAAGTTGATAAAGGCCCAGTATGAGAATAACTTCGATATCGCGATCCCGCGCGCGCAGCGGTTTTTGCAGTCGACCTGAAAGCAGGGCTGACAGGGCAAAATACCAACGACAAAAACCGAAAACAAGCTCGCGGCTTAGCGCCAGGTCCCGCTTGTCAAGCACCAGTGACCGGTACCAGTCACTGTTGAAGATTTCGTCCAGGGAGCGTCCGACATCAACCACCTGCAGGATAACCTGCAGCGCGATCCAGCGGGGATTGGTCATATTTGTCACCACTTGCCCAGGCGGTACCCGCTCAGGTTTCTGGCATTCAATGCCTCTGCAGCGGTACATTTATTGCGCCCCGCAAACTGCAGCTCGGTCACCTGCAATACACCTTCGCCACAACTCACGTAGACTCCCTCGGCATCGTGCGCAACCACGTCTCCCGGTAACCCGGGATCGACATGCGCATTTATCCGGGCCGACCAGAGCCGCAGATTGTCATCTTCGATAAAAGTATAGCTGACCGGCCAGGGATTGAAGGCACGAACCTCCCTCAGTAAAACCTCCGCGGGCTTGTTCCAGTCAACTTCGGCCTGACGTTTTGTCAGGCGCGGCGCGTAGGTGGCCTGTGCTTCGTCCTGAACCCGTGCCTGCTGTATAGCCTGTTCGATGTTATCCAGTGATTCCATCAACAGCCCGGCCCCCACGGGGGCCAGTGCATCATGCAGGTTGGCTGCATTCCAGCATGGATCTACTTCGACCGCACGACTCGAAATCATCGCCCCGGTATCGAGCCCCTCATCCATTTTCATCAATGTTACCCCGCTGCGCTGATCGCCGGCTAAAATTGCCTGCTGTATGGGTGATGCTCCGCGCCACCGGGGTAACAGCGAAGCATGTATATTGATACAACCCAGACGCGGCGTTTCAAGCACCGCCGTTGGCAGCAACAGCCCGTAGGCAGCAACAACCATCAAGTCCGCGTCGCATGCGCGTAAATCGTCCAATGCCCTGGTGTCGCTGAAAGTCGTGGGCTGAAACAGGAGCAGGTCATGCTCGAGTGCAATTTTCTTGACCGGACTTTGCTGTAACTTGCGACCGCGGCCCGCCGGGCGATCCGGCTGGGTATACACTGCTACCAGGCTGTGCTCACTGCGCAGCAATGACTCCAGCGCCGGAACCGCAAATTCCGGTGTACCCGCGTAGACTATTTTGAGCATTGCCGGAGGGAAACTAGCTGGCCTGTTGCTTCAGGGATTTGACCAGCTTACTGCGAATGCGGTCGCGTTTCAGTTTCGACAGGTAGTCGACAAACAGCTTGCCTTCGAGGTGATCCATTTCGTGCTGGATGCAGACAGCCTCGAGCCCTTCAGCCTCAAATTCGTTGAGCGCTCCGTTTTCGTCGTGTGCCCGCACTCGAATGTGCTCAGCGCGCCGAACCTTTTCATAGTATCCAGGAACCGACAGGCAGCCTTCGTCCATTTCTTCTTCTCCGTTCGCATCGAGTATCTCCGGATTGATCAGGCACCTCGGCTGGTTGCGGGCTTCTGAAACATCCATCACCAGCAGGCGAATATGCCGATCAACCTGGGTCGCGGCGAGCCCGATACCCGGCGCCTCATACATGGTTTCGAACAAATCGCTGACGAATTGCCTGAGTTCCTCGTCAAACTCGGTGACCGCTTTGGCGACCGTTCTAAGTCGTGGATCGGGAAAATGTAAGATATTTAGTAAGGCCATGGGCAAGTACTTCAAGAAGAGTTATAGCTAGTTGTTCCAAGTTAATGATTATATTAGAGTCTTCCCGGTTAAATACCTTGTAGTCGGTTTTTTTTAGTCTACAATCCATCAATCAACACCGCATTTTCAGGGGTTTTTATGCCTATTACCAACAATAGACAGTTAATAAAAGGAATGATTCTGCTCTCAGGTATGTTGCTGATAACCGCCTGCGCCGAACCACCATCACCCTACGCGGTTGTTTATGAGCCTGAAGAGGCACCCGAAGTCGTCACTGTCGCGGCCAAGACCCCGGAACCCGTGGCCGAGCCACAACCGGAACCAGTCGGACCTGTCGTCTATGAACAGGAATATCCGGAAACCTACATTGTACAGGAAGGCGATACTCTGTGGGATATCTCAACCGTTTTTCTGCGTGATCCCTGGTACTGGCCTGAAATCTGGTTCAAGAATCCGCAGGTCGAAAATCCGCACCTGATTTACCCGGGTGACACCCTGGCAATTATCTATGTCGGCGGCGAACGCAAGGTCCAGATCCTGTCCCGGGGTCCTGAGGGCTCGGTCCTGTCGCAGACCTCAGGCGGGCTCAATATTGTTAAAGTCAATCCCCGGATCCGTTCAAAACCGATCGATGCCACGATTCCATCGATACCGATTGATTCAATCCGCCACCTGATCGAGCGCCCGCTGATAATCGACGAGGACACGCTGAACAACTCCGCCTATGTCCTGACCAGTTTTGACAACCACTTGATCAACAGCATCAACGACAAGCTTTACGTTCGTAATCTTGATACGACAGACGGTAGCGGCCGTTACCAGATTTACCGCCCCAGCCGCCCGCTTTACGACCCGATTACCGACGAGCTACTGGGTTACGAGGCGCTTTATGTCGGTGAATCCAAATTATTGCTGCGCGGCGATCCGGCTTCCATACGGGTGACGAATTCCGATCGGGAAATCCTGCGGGACGATCGCGTCATGCCGATGAACAACACCAGTTTCGAGCGTGATTTCATCCCCAGGCCACCGAAAAACGAAGTTAATGGCGAGATCGTCGCGCTACTGGACGCGATATCTCGAACCGGTGTCTATCAGACTATTGCCATCAACCTGGGGCAACGAGACGGTCTGGAAAGCGGCAATATTCTGCGCATACGTCGTGTCGGTGGGATCGTCGGTGACAGGAGAGAGGAAGATCCGAGATTCCGCGTCAAGCTTCCCGACGAATCGGTCGGTATGGCAATGATTATCCGCTCGTTCGAGAAAATGAGCTATGCGCTCATCATGGAAGCTGATATACCCATCAAAATTCGGGACCAGGTCGAGTCTCCGTAACTGTCAAAGTTTCAAGTATCAGTCACTAACACCAGGCACCCGCCTGGTGTTATAGTGTTGGGGTCTGCAAATGGAACATGGAGACCACATGCAAAAGGATTTGCTACCTGATTTTCTGCATCTTTACCACAGTCTTGGGCCGGGCCGTAAAGGCCTGTTGGATTTGCTCGGGCAATTTGGGGGGAACCCCGTACGAATTCGCAGCTGCTCTACGCCTGCGCTCAAAGCCAGTGGATTGGGGCACGACGCTATCGTGAGACTCAGATCCCGGCAACATCCGCGGGTTGCAGCAGACCTGGCCTGGGCCGAATCAAGCTATAACCATCTGGTTTGTTACGACGACAGTGCCTATCCCGAATTACTGCGCCAAATCGCTGATGCCCCGGTGTTGCTTTATGCCAGCGGTGATTTATCACTGTTGAACGAACCTCAAATCGCAATTGTCGGCAGTCGTCGCTGCACCCCGGGAGGCGCGCAAAACGCGTTTGATTTCTCGTTACAGCTGGCCGCTGCCGGCTTTACGATCACCAGTGGCATGGCACTCGGAATCGATTCAGCTGCCCACCGGGGAGCCCTGGAAAGTGGCGGTAAAACCATCGCGGTTACCGGCACCGGGCTCGATCTGGTTTATCCCAGGCACAATCAAAAGCTCGCCGGGGAAATTCTGGAACACGGAATAATGGTGTCCGAATTTCCGCTCGGGACCCCTGCCCGGTCTGCAAATTTTCCGCAACGTAATCGCGTAATCAGCGGACTCGCGCTGGCGACACTGGTGGTCGAGGCAGCTCGGCGCAGTGGCTCCCTGATTACCGCACGACTCGCGGCTGAACAGGGACGCGAAGTACTTGCTATTCCCGGCTCGATCCATAATCCACAAAGCCGCGGCTGCCACCAGTTGATTCGCGATGGTGCGGCGATCGTCGAGTCGCCGGCAGATATTGCAACTGAGCTTGCCGGACCTGCAAGTCTCCTGCTTGATCAAAATACTTCTCAAACGGTCGAGCACAACCCTGAGATTGATGCCGCCTCCAGGCGCCTGCTCGATGTGATCGGATACGATCCTGTGACCTGTGACATACTTGTGCAACGCAGCGGCTTGACCATCGACAAGCTTTCATCCATGCTACTGGTACTCGAAATGAATGACTTAATTCAATCAGCACCTGGCGGCTGCTTCGTCAGGATCTAAACCGGGGTACTCATGAAAGAAGGCGTTATAGACGTGCTGATGTACATATTTTCAAGCTACGCAGACCAGGACGACAATCTGCCCGAGGACCGTGATGGCATTGACGCCGATTTACGCGCTGCTGGCTTCGAACCGCTGGAAATAGATAAGGCCTTCGCATGGCTGGATGGATTGGCACAGGTCGAAGACGACACCGCCATGGATCAGTCCGATATCGCGACGCGAGTGCTGGCACCGGAAGAGTGCGCCCGCCTCGCCTATAACGCCCAGGGTTTTTTGCTGTTCCTGGAGCAGTCCGGCGTGCTGACCCCGCGTCTGCGTGAAATGGTAATCAATCGCGTCATGGCGCTTGAATCGGACTCGGAAGTCGATATCGAGGAATTAAAGTGGATCGTAATGATGGTGTTGTTCAACAGTTCGGAAGAGCAGGATGAAAATGCCTTGATGCATTACGAAGATATCGTGTTTGCGGATCAACCCGCTGTATTTCACTGAGCAGGAATTGTGTCAATTTTAGTTGCGGACCAGTAATATCGAATGGCCAGCCACCTAGTTATCGTAGAATCTCCAGCTAAAGCAAGAACCATTGAAAAATACCTCGGTAAGGACTTCAAGGTTCTGGCCTCGTATGGCCATGTCCGCGATTTGATTCCAAAGGAAGGCGCGGTCGAAACCGATAATAATTTTAAAATGAATTACACGCCTGTCGAGCGCAACCAGAAGCACCTCTCGACGATAAAAAAGGAACTTAAAAAAGCCGATTCACTTTACCTGGCAACTGACCCGGATCGCGAAGGCGAGGCAATCTCCTGGCATTTATACGAATTGCTCAAGGAAAAGAACCTGATGAAAAACAAGCGCGCCTACCGGGTCGCGTTCTACGAGATTACCAAACAGGCGGTTTCTGAAGCCATTGCCCATCCACGTGAAATTACCATGGACCTGGTTAACGCCCAGCAGGCACGCCGGGCCCTCGACTACCTGGTGGGATTCAACCTGTCGCCGCTGCTATGGCGCAAGATAAGACGGGGACTGTCGGCCGGTCGGGTGCAAAGCCCTGCCCTGCGCATGATCGTCGAGCGCGAGCTTGAGATTGAGGCGTTTAATCCGCAGGAATACTGGAGTATCGAGTCAGACAACAATTTTAACGACGAGGCTTTCAGCGCCAGGCTTAACCAGCTGGGCGGCGAAAAAGTTAAACAGTTCACGATTACCAACGCCGACCAGGCTAATGACGCCTATCGCATACTGAACGAGGCAGCGCAGGGTAAATTACGTGTTGCCAGAGTTGAAAAGAAACAGCGCAAGCGCAATCCCGCGGCACCGTTTACAACCTCGACCCTGCAGCAGGAGGCAGCGCGTAAGCTCGGATTCGGCGCACAGCGCACCATGCGCACCGCACAGAAACTTTACGAAGGCATCGATATCGGCGCCGGACAGGTTGGACTTATTACCTACATGCGTACCGATTCAGTCGCCTTATCCAATGACGCACTGGATGAAATACGTGAATTTATCGCCGAAAAATTTGGCGAAAATAACCTGCCGGAACAGCCGCGCGAATATAAAACCAAATCCAAGAACGCCCAGGAGGCGCACGAAGCAATTCGCCCGACAAGTGCACGCAATGAACCTTTCAAGATCAAGGAGCACCTCGGCGACGACGAATTTCGACTTTACAGCCTGATCTGGAAACGCACCATGGCTTGCCAGATGATTCATGCGACGCTGGACACGGTCTCGGTCGATCTTGCCTGTGGCAGCGATAATACCTTCCGGGCAAATGGCTCGACGATTCGCGACCCGGGCTTTATGCGGGTATACATCGAGGACAAGGATGAGCCCAAGAAAGATGACAACAAGGAGAACCTGCTGCCGCCGCTCGCGGAGGGCGACATCGTGGATCTGCATAAAATCAGGCTGGAACAGCATTTCACCGAACCGCCGCCGCGTTACAGCGAGGCATCGCTGGTCAAGACGCTCGAAGAATACGGCATCGGCCGACCTTCAACCTATGCATCGATTATTACCACCCTGCTCGATCGCGAGTATGTCGAACTCGAAAGCAAGCGTTTTCATCCGACCGATGTAGGCCGGGTGGTTGCAAGATTCCTGACCCAGCATTTCCCGCAATATGTCGATTACGATTTCACCGCGCAACTCGAGGATACCCTCGATGAAATCTCGCGTGGTGAAGCCGAATGGTTGCCATTGATGGAAGAGTTCTGGACGTCATTTAAGCAGCGAGTCGATGACAAGATGGAAAATGTCACCCGTGACGAAGCGATCCAGGCACGTCAACTCGGTGTCGATGAAAAATCAGGCAAGCCGATTTCAGTACGCATGGGACGTTACGGGCCATTTGTCCAGATCGGCACCCGCGAGGACGAGGAAAAACCTCGCTTTGCAGGATTGAGACCAGGCCAGAAAATGGATTCGATTACGCTCGAGGAGGCACTCGAGTTATTCAAACTGCCTCGTGAACTCGGGGTATCACCCGAAGGCGAACAAATCTCTGCCAATATCGGTCGCTTTGGCCCCTATATAAAATACGACAGCAAGTTTGTATCACTCAAGACTGCCGAGGGCGACGATCCTTACACCGTCACGCTGGAGCGGGCACTTGAACTGGTAGCGGAAAAGAAGGAGTTTGATGCTAACCGTGAAATCAAGGTGTTCGAAGGTACCGATATTAAAATCCTGCGCGGTCGTTACGGGCCATATATTACCGACGGCAACAAGAATGCCCGTATCCCCAAGGACGTAGAAGATCCGTCTAGCCTTGACCTGGCAACCTGCCAGGAGTTGATCGAAAAAGCGCCGTTACCCAAATCAAGACGCAAGAAAGCAGCGGCCAAGAAGAAAGCTGCGCCCAAGAAGGCCGCCAAGAAAAAAACCGCAAAAAAGAAAGCTGCCAAGAAAAAGGCAACCGCCGACGCCGACTGAATTCAGCCTGATATGAGTCCCTGGGCACTGAATCGCTTCGTCCACGAAGTATCTCGTGGTGCCGTATTCGGATATCCAACGGACACCGTGTGGGGGTTTGGCTGTCACCCGTTAATCGCCACCAGCGTGTCTCGCATTTTGCAGATAAAAAATCGCAACCCGGACAAGGGCCTGATTCTACTGTCATCCCGAATCGAATACTGTGCGGCATACCTGGACATCGAAACCGATCAACTGGACCTGCTTCGATCACCGGGTGAACGACCAGTCACCTGGCTGGTAACGGCAAGCGAGTTTTGTCCAGTCTGGATTCGCGGTATCTATCCGACCGTCGCAATCCGAGTTACCAGTCATCCTTTAATTCAATCCATCTGTGATGGCCTGCAGGCGCCACTAGTTTCAACCAGCGCTAACCGCAGCGGCAAGGCAACAGTGCGAAACTCGATCCAGATGCGCAAACAATTCGGCGCCGAGCTAGACTATATCGTAACTGGATTTCCCACAGGCAGCCTGCAGCCAAGTGAGATAAAATCATTGGACAACGGAACAATTCTCAGGGCCCGTAATTGATGGATACCGATATCGAGCGCGTTAACCGCTACCTGCAACGCCTGCAAAACAGTATTACCAGCGAGTTACAGCGTATTGACGGCAAAGCCGAGTTTGAAACCGACATCTGGCAGCGGGATGCGGGCGGTGGTGGGCGCAGTATGGTGTTGCGTGAAGGCGCCGTGTTCGAGCAAGCGGGCGTCAACTATTCAGAAGTCTTCGGTGAAAACCTGCCAGCGTCCGCAACTGCCCACCGTCCCGAACTTGCGGGAAGAAAATTTCGTGCCATGGGCGTATCCCTGGTGATTCATCCAGACAATCCATACATCCCGACCTCGCATGCGAACCTGCGCTTTTTTGTCGCCGAGAAAGCTGGCGAAGCACCCATCTGGTGGTTCGGCGGAGGTTTCGATCTGACCCCCTATTATGGTTTCGAGGAAGATTGCAAACACTGGCATCAGATTGCCAAACAAGCCTGTGATCCTTACGGCGCTGGAACTTACGCCGAGTACAAAAAATGGTGCGATGAATATTTCTACCTGAAACATCGCAGCGAGCCACGCGGCATCGGTGGGTTATTTTTCGACGATTTGAATGAGCCCGATTTCGAGCAGGCTTTTGCCTTCATGCGCAGCGTCGGCGACCACTATTTGCCGGCCTACACGCCCATCGTCGAGCGTCATAGGAACGACGCATTTGGCGAACGTGAAAAAAATTTTCAACTGTACCGCCGCGGCCGCTACGTGGAATTCAATCTGGTTTATGATCGTGGTACCCTGTTCGGTCTGCAGTCCGGCGGACGCACCGAATCGATCCTGATGTCCTTGCCCCCGGTCGTGCACTGGCGTTATAACTATCAACCTGAAGCGGGTAGCCCCGAAGCAAGGCTAACCGATTTTTTTCTTGAAGCGCGCGACTGGTTGGCACAAAATTAGTCATGGATAACGAATTTCCCGAAATCGAGATTGCTGGCAGCAACTCCGAAGTCAATAAATGTGATCTCTGTACCAATTCAAAATGCTGCACTTACATAACCCAGCAAATTGACAAGCCACGTTCCAAGTACGATTTTGAAATTTTATTATGGCAGGTATCGCACGATGGTGTCGGGGCCTACAAGGACGAGGACGGCTGGTTCGTGATGTTCGAGGGGCGCTGCCAGCATTTACTCCGCGATGGACGTTGCAATATATATGAAATCCGTCCAACTATTTGCCGGTCGCACAGCAACGATTACTGCGAGTACGATGCGCCCGCCGAAGAGGGTTTTGATCTCTACTTCCCGGATTACAAATCGCTTTTAAAATACTGCAAGAAAAAATTCAAACGCTGGTCCACTGGTAATCCCCCGCCGTCCTGATCGTAATTTCGCGATGGAGCTTACTAGCAAATATCGCATCCTAGCCGGGATCAGTATGGTTGCGGTTATCGCGGCGATACTTGCACCGCGTATCGCACAGGACCCTCTGTATCACCAGTTTGCCGATCAGAATGCCTACCTGTCGATTCCAAACACGTTAAACGTATTGACCAACCTTTTTTTCGCCTGGATTGGCATCGAAGGCCTCTACCGTCTATTGCGACAAAAATCACTAAGCCTTATCCATACGCTGTATCCAGCCTACCTGGGTTTTTTCAGTGCGCTTGTTCTGGTAGCCCTTGGTTCCGGCTACTATCACTGGTTACCCGACAACCAGACGTTGGTCTGGGATCGCCTGCCAATGACAATTGCTTTCACATCATTTTTTACGATCCTGCTGGCGGAACGAATTTCGATTCCGCTGGCACGAACCCTGTTCCCTTTGCTCATCGTCGCCGGCATCAGCAGTATTATTTACTGGTATCTGAGCGAACAGCAGGGCCGGGGGGACCTGCGTCCCTATGCACTGGTCCAGTTCCTGCCAATGCTTTTATGCCCGCTGATCCTGTTGCTGTTCAGCTCACGCTATACGCGCAGCAACGATATCTGGTGGTTTCTTGCCTGGTACCTGGTAGCCAAGATTTGCGAAGCCTTCGATGCCGAATTACTGAACAGCTTGGGGGTAGTTAGTGGTCACAGTCTAAAGCACATAGCAGCGAGTATCGGCTGCCTGGTCTTTTTGCGGCACCTTCGATTTAGAACGGAGGCAGGTCTGTGAAGAAAATCCTGGTCAGTGCCTGTTTGCTCGGCAGTCCTGTGCGCTACGACGGCAGGTCGAAATTGCTGGAAAATCCTGCGCTCGAAGCACTCATGACACAACAGCGGGTTATCAGCTTTTGTCCCGAGGTGGCCGGCGGCTTACCAGTGCCCCGCTCCGCAGCTGAAATCCAGAGCGGTGATGGTCATGCAGTGATCACCGAACGGGCACGAGTTTGTACCCGGGAAGGAGAGGATGTCACCGCCTATTTTATTGCCGGTGCGCACCAGGCCCTGGCACTGTGCCGCGAGCATGATATCGATGTTGCGATACTAACCGAGTCAAGTCCGTCCTGCGGCAGCAGCCAGGTTTACGACGGTAACTTCAGCCGCAGCGCGATCGCGGGGAGTGGTGTCACCACGGCACTTCTCCGGCGACATGGTATCCGGGTATTCAACCAGTTTCAGCTCGAGACGGCCTGCAGCTGCCTGGAAAGCAGTGCAGACTGACCTAACTCATGGCGCCAGAATTCACACGATATTGATTTACTCCGATAAGTTCTTGATACAGAATTAGCCATTAACGATCTCGCCCATGGAGCAAGTCATTGGCTACCCCGGATCAAAAATATGTCCCGATCATCGACTTCATTCTGAATCTGTTTGCCCAGCGTGGCGCACAGGAGTACATGGGTGAGGCCGTCACGATGTCACAACACATGGAACAAAGCGCGGCCTGTGCAGTCGCCGATGATGCCCCGGACAGTCTCGTCGTCGCCGCACTGCTGCACGACATCGGACACTTTATCGGCGAACATCCGATAGAGGCCCTGGAAAACGGCATCGACAACAATCACGAGGAAGCCGGGGCAGACTATCTCAAGCCCTACTTCCCCCCGTCGGTGACAGAGCCCATACGTTTGCACGTGCCCGCCAAGCGCTATCTATGTGCAACCGATGCCGGGTACCTCGGTCAGCTTTCGGACGCCTCTGTCAATTCGCTCAAGGTCCAGGGTGGCCCGATGAGTCCTGCAGAGATTGAAACCTTTGAAGCCAATCCCTTCCACAAGGACGCGGTTCAGCTTCGACTGTACGATGACGATGGCAAGGTTGCCGGCCTGGAGATCAAGCCGGTGACCGAGTATCGCACGAGGCTCGAGTCGCTGTTATCAGGTTGAAATGAACCAGATCGAGTTATTTTCCTACAATGCCGACGAACTGACGATCGTCTGGGAGGATACCAGCGAGAGCCAGTTGCAGGCAATCTGGCTACGCGACCACTGTCAGATGCCAGATAGCCTCAATCCGGACAATGGCCAGCGCCTGCTGAATATAACCGATATACCGTGGGACCTTAAGATAGAGACGGTGACGCTGGAGGACAGGCATTTAATCGTGCATTTCGCGCCCGACGGTCACTGCTCGGAGTTCGACCTCGACTGGCTGTACGACAATTGTTACTGCCTGAATCGACAGAGTGATGATCGCAGCGAAGTGGGCAAAATTCTCTGGTCGGGTACATCATTCGAGCAGGGTTTACCGCGCTACTCCTTCGCCAACTTTTGCGAACAGCCCAAAAGCAGGCTCGCGGCACTGCAGATCGTCCGGGACTACGGGTTCGTGCTGCTTGACGGGGTGCCCTGCGAACCGGGCCAGCTGCTCAAGGTCATCGAACAGTTCGGCTACGTACGCGAGACCAATTACGGCCCTTATTTCGAGGTACGCACCAGGGTTGATCCTAGCAACCTTGCCTATACCAACCTGGGGCTCGGCTGCCATCTCGACAATCCCTACCGCGACCCGGTACCGGGCTTACAGTTACTGCACTGCCTCGAGTCTTCAACCGAGGGTGGCGAATCAATCCTCCAGGATGGTTTCATGGCGGCGAAAATTCTGCGTGAAGAGGACTCGGCTCATTTTGGCTTACTGAGTCAACACTGGGTCAGCTTTCGTTTTCGCGACAGTACTGCAGATCTGCAGGCCAGGGGACCGCTGATCGAGGTTAACGACCTCGACGAGGTCATCAAAGTGCGTTTTAACAACCGTTCGATCGATACCCTTCGGCTACCGCCTGCGGTCATGCGGCCGTTCTACCCGGCCTACCGTCACTTCGCCGAAATTCTCGAACGCGGGGAGCAACAAATTGTGTTCAAGCTTCAACCCGGTGAACTGATCCTGTTCGACAACACGCGTATCCTGCACGCACGCACAGCCTATTCAGCCGGTGGAACCCGGCATTTGCAGGGTGCCTACAGCGACCTCGATGGTCTCTATAGCAGCTTGCGCAAGCTCAAAGCAATTGCATGAAATACCGTGGGATTGTCTTCGACAAGGACGGTACGCTGCTCGATTTCAACCGGACCTGGCTCCCGGTTTATCGTTTCGCCGCCCGGGAATTCGCCGCAGGTGACGCTGTCCTCGAAGACCTGTTACTCACGCAACATGGCTTTCAACCTGAGCGCAATGGTTTCGTCGGCGGCAGCCTGCTGGCGGCGGGTAATAATCGACAGATTGCTGGCGCCTGGGCCGATCAGATCAATAAACCCGACCAGGTGGAACATATCAGCTCCCGGCTGCACGAAATCTTTCATCACCAGGGAGCACTGCATGCGACCCCCGTTAAACATCTTGCCAACACGCTGCGGGAATTAAAGCAATCCGGCAAAAAACTCGGCGTGGCCACTGCCGATAGCCACCAGGGCATTATCAATACGCTGAAATCCTTCGACGTACTGCACGAATTCGACTTTCTCGCCGGCTACGACAGCGGTCACGGCGTCAAGCCCGAGGCGGGCATGGTGGTTAGTTTTTGCGAGCAACTTGCGCTTGATGTCGAAACCGTCGTGGTTGTCGGCGACAATCTCCACGATATCGAGATGGGCAGAAACGCGAACGTCGGTCTTTGCATCGGCGTACTCACGGGCACCAGTACGCGTGACGAGCTTGAGTCCATCGCCGATATCGTTCTCGACGACATCAGCGCGCTACCGGACGCGATCTAGTCAGTAACCACCGGCAATTCGCCGGGTAATCCCCATTCACACCACGAACCATCGTATATGGCGAGGTTCTGAAGACCTATATAGTGGGCGGCAAACGCGATTACGCAGGCAGTAACGCCAGACCCACAGGTATAAATGGTCCGGCGACTGCCTGCTATCAGCGGGGATATTATTTCTTCAAGCTCCGGTTTCGACTTTAACAGTCCGTGTTTAAACACATCCGCAAACGGAAGATTTACCGCTCCCGGCATGTGCCCGCGACGTAAACCCGGGCGCGGTTCTTCGGCGGCTCCACTAAAACGAGGTTCGGGACGCGCATCCAGCACGCACATCGAAGCATCATCGAGCGCGTTCAAGACCTCTGCCGTGTCAGCAATAAATTCGGGGTTCATGTGGGCAACAAAATTACCAGCCTCGTATTCCGGAACAACGGTCGTACTCTCGATCGGATACTCGGCCTGGTCCCAGGCAACCAGTCCACCATCCAGCAAGGCCACGTTTTCGCAACCCATCGCGCGCAGCATCCACCATCCGCGCGGACTTGAAAACATGCCCATCGTGTCGTAAACAACAACCACGCTGTCCTGGTTTAGCCCCAGTGCCTGCAGCTCGCGGGTAAAAATCGCTTCATTCGGCATCATGTGAGGCAGATCGGAATCGGGCGCGCAGATTTTTTGATCGAAATCGAAAAATCTTGCCCCGCGAATATGTTTCTGTTGCCACTCCTTGAAACCATCGCGTCTGGTCGCCGGCATGTGCCAGCTGGCGTCAAAAACAATTAATTCTGCCGCGTCGAGATGCTGTCTCAACCAGTCAACGCTAACCAAGGAATCGGGTAGTTTCAATGCCATAATCAAGTTATCTATTAACCCTAATCGCACGCAACATATCCAATTGCTCGGCAACTGGCAAGCCACAAACTCTGCCGCTATAGTGAGGCGCTATGTTCGATCTCTCCAAGCGCAACAGCGGCGTACTTTTCGCGCTGCTCACCGCCTGCGGTCTGGGCGCAATCACCACGCTCGCCAAAATCTTTTATGCCGATGGCGGCAATGCATTGACGTTGATGTTGATGCGAGCCCTGGCATCGACCCTGGTTTTCGGCCTGCTTATCCTGATCAGGCAAGACAGGTTCAGGGTAGATCCTGGGCTACGCAAATCTTTGATCGCGCTCGGAATTTTCTGGTCCGGCGGGATGATTTGCTACCTGGTCGCGGTTGAGACCATCTCGGTCAGCATCGCAGTACTCATTTTTTACTTCTACCCCTTATTGGTGTTGGCCTACTCGATTGCCAGTCGCCAACTCGTGGCATCGGTGCCGCTGATCACCCTGTTTTTGGGCGCATTCCTGGGTCTATACCTGGCTTTATCCGGTGGCGAAATCAGTGTTGACGTGAATGGCATTCTGTTTGCCATCTTGGCCAGCTGCGGTGCGGCCTTCACTTTTATCTGTGGTGCGCGGGTCGCGCCCGCCACGTCCCCCCTGCTGATGACCTTCTGGATTAACACGATCGGTCTGATCCTGATCATACCACTGGTGGCGGGTAGGCTCGTTCTGCCCGATTCACGGCAGGCATTGATCGCGCTTGCCACGGCTACCCTGTTGTACCTGATTGCGATCCTTAGCCAGTTCCAGGCACTGGCACGTTTACCGGCTGCGCGTGCCGCATTCCTGCTTAACCTCGAGCCAGTGGTATCAATAGTGCTGGCTTACCTCGTGCTGAGCGAAACCCTCAGCATTCTGCAAGCCTGCGGCGCGGTCCTGGTGCTTTCGACAATTATCCTTTCGCTGCGATATAAACCTGCCCCGACTTGAACCGCCGGCTAGATTCAGGCAATGTCACATTAATTTCAGCGGAGATTCCGATATGAGCAAAGCAATTACAATTCACCAGACCGGCGGCCCGGAAGTGCTAACCTGGGAAGACGTCGAAGTCGGCGCTCCCGGCCAGGGCCAGGTGCGCCTACGGCAATCGGCTTGTGGCTTGAATTATATCGATGTTTATGGCCGCAGTGGCATGTACCCGGTTGGCGATCTGCCCGCCGTAATCGGTATGGAGGCCTCGGGTGTCGTTGAATCGGTGGGAGAAGGCGTCGATGGCTTCGCCATCGGGGACCGGGTCGCTTATCCAATGACCCTCGGGGCCTATGCCGAGGCTCGCCTGATCGATACCGACAAGCTGGTCAGAATTCCGGATTCGATCAGCGACGAAACCGCTGCCGCGATGATGCTCAAAGGATTGACCGCGCATTACCTGCTGTTCAGAACCTACCCGGTACAGGCCGGGGACAGCATACTCGTATACGCGGCCGCCGGCGGCGTCGGCCAGATACTGTGTCAATGGGCGAATCGACTGGGCGCCAACGTCATCGGTTGCGTTGGATCGGAAGAAAAGGCTCAACTCGCACGCGATCATGGTTGTCACCATACCATTCTTTATCGCGAGGAAGACATTCCGTCACGGGTTCGGGAAATCACGGCAGGTGTGGGGGTTGCAGCAGCATATGACTCAATCGGTAAAGCCACCTTCGACGCATCGTTGGATTCGTTGCGCCCCTTCGGCGTGCTCGCGACTTATGGCAACGCGAGCGGCCCAGTCGATCCTTTCAGCCCACAGATTCTTGCCAGCAAGGGCTCGCTCTACGTAACCCGACCCACGCTGGCAACGCATATCTCGAACCGCGCCCTGCTCGAAGAAGGCGCCCAGCGCCTGTTTGACGCGGTCGAGAGCGGTCAGGTCAAGATCAGCATCAATCAAACCCTGGCCCTGGCCGACTGTGCCGAAGCACATCGTCAGCTCGAAGCTCGTGAAACCACCGGTTCTACCATACTAAAAATATAGACAAAAACTGTTCGACCAGTACAGTTTATAGAATAACTGACAGTCTCGCCCAAACGGCCACAAAGGCTGCCTGAATCGAGCTTTATCAGATCCCGATGAATGCACATTTTTTGATGCTTATTTATTTATAAATCAGTTGCTTATAAGCATATTTTAAGAAATCTTCAAAACCGTCAATATAGCGTCGTGATAGACCCCACAGTTTGCCTGTGAACTAGTTCATAGGTCGTCAATTGGGCAATTATTGTTATGGTAAACTGTTATGTACACTTTTCAATTAAACTGAATCTGTTACTACTTGCGCTGCTATCTATAATACCCCTCATTGATTAACAGCACTGCGGGGCATGTGCCCCTCAGTCTTATTAAAGGAGCAACACCATGAACACAAAAGCAAAGCAATTCCACCTGATCGACGATATGGACATCTCCGCATTGACTTTCGCCGCCATTGAGCGTGTCGAAGCATTCGGAGTCACAGTAGGCAAACTGGTTCAGACCTGGATACGTCGTTCCCAGGAACGTCGCATGCTGTTGCAGATGGGTCCGCACATGCTGGACGATATCGGCCTGACTCCTGGTGACGTTGCTAACGAAGCTGCTAAATTCTTCTGGCAGAAATAGAAAGTTATCCCGGTGTGGGTCACAAGACCCACACCGGTTGTTTTATACGGGCTCACTGTATATTGAATCCAAACCCTCCCGTCTAAAGCGGAACTCACTGTTTCAGCCGATACCCGGTTTTAAACATCCACCATACTAAAATCAGGCAAGCCACCAGGAACAGGCTGATCATGGCCAGGCTTACCGCTACACTGACGTCTGCGACTTCAAAGAAACTCCAGCGAAACCCGCTGATCAGGTACAGCACCGGGTTGAAAAGCGTAACCGTTTGCCATACCGGTGGCAGCATACTGACCGAGTAAAAACTCCCCCCGAGAAACACCAGTGGCGTGATGACCAGCATCGGGATCAGCTGCAACTTTTCAAAATTAGTAGCCCACAGCCCGATAATGAAGCCAAACAACGCGAAAGAAATGCAGGTCAGCACCAGGAACAGCACCATCACGAACGGATGGGCAATGTTCAGGTCCACAAACAGATTCGCGGTAATCAAAATAATCGTTCCGAGTATCAACGATTTACTCGCCGCTGCCCCGACATAACCCACTACAATTTCAACAAAGGATATGGGGGCGGACATGACCTCGTAGATCGTACCGTTAAATTTCGGGAAAAAGATGCCAAACGATGCGTTAGAAATACTTTGCGTCAGCAGCGACAGCATTACCAGTCCCGGGACAATAAAGACACCATAAGATACGCCGTCTATTTCTTCGATTCGCGAGCCGATCGCAGCGCCGAATACCACGAAGTAAAGCGAGGTAGATATCACCGGTGAAGCAATGGTTTGCAACAACGTGTGCCAGGCTCGCAACATTTCGTACTTGTAAATTACCTTGATCGCCTGGAGATTGATCATCGCGAATTCACCAATCTGACAAATATTTCCTCCAGTGAGCTCTCGCTTGTTTGCAAATCCTTTAACGATATTCCGACCTCGTTCAGGCTCTGCAACAAGGCAGTTATTCCGGTTCTTTCCACGTCGGGATCGTAGGTATAGGTCAATTGACTCCCATCTTCCGAAGGCTCCAGGTTATAGGCCCCGAGCGCATCGGGAACCCGATCGATCGACTGCTTGAGTTCGATCAGCAGAGTTTTCTTACCCAGTTTTTGCATCAGGCATTGCTTGTCGTCAACCAGAAGCAGTTTTCCATCATTGATGATGCCAACTCGGTCGGCAATCTCCTCTGCCTCTTCGATATAGTGCGTGGTTAATATGATCGTAACGCCGGAATCGTTCAAGCTTCGTACCATTTTCCACATATCCTTGCGCAACTCGACATCGACACCGGCGGTGGGTTCGTCAAGAAACAGGATACGCGGTTCATGTGACAAAGCCTTGGCAATCAAAACGCGACGCTTCATACCACCCGAAAGTTCTCGCAGCTCGCTGTTCTTTTTGTCCCACAGTGACAGGTCCTTGAGCAATTGCTCGAGGTAGGCAGGATCAGGTTTTTTGCCAAACAGGCCCCGGCTAAAATTGACCGTATTCCAGACCGTATCAAAGGCGCCCAGGGTCAGTTCCTGTGGAACCAGGCCGATCAGGTCGCGAGTAACCCGATAATCGGTGACTATATCGTGGCCCGCTACAGTTACCGAACCTGTACTCGGCGAGACAATGCCACAGATGATCGAAATCAGCGTGGTCTTGCCGGCTCCGTTAGGGCCCAGCAAAGCCAGAATTTCACCTTCATTGATTTCGAGATCAACCGCACTCAGCGCCTGGTGCCCACTTTGATATACCTTGGACAGGGCTTTAATATTGACTATGGAATTTTGCATCGCGCGATTCTACTATCAGATCCCGATCATGAATATCAGAATATACAGGCACCGGTAGACCTGCTTTCAACACGGCTTTGAAAAATCTATACTGCGGTGCAAGACGACCAGGGAACGCTAATGAAGACATTCAGGTTTCACTCAGAGCCGGTGCAGGACAGCTGGCTCGACCACTACGGGCACCTCAACGAAGCCTATTACCTGGTTCCGTTCAGCAATACAACCTGGATTATGCAGGATCATTTCGGCATCGGCACAGACTATTTCGACACGACCGGCTGCGCGATATATACCGTCGAAACTCATTTGCGTTATTTGAGCGACGTTCGCGCTGGCTCGACGCTGGATATTGAAACCCTGATGCTTGGCAGCGATGCCAAGAAAATCTGGTTTGCCCATCAAATGCTGGTCAATGACGAACTCTGTGCCACCGCGGAATTCATGACCCTGCATTTCAACACGCGTGAAGACCGCACTATGGAGATGCCCGAAGCGATCCAGGCAGAGTTGAAGGCGGCCGAAGTTGGGACGCTACCCGACTGGGTTGGTCGCCAGATAAGCCTGGTCAAGAAATAGCAGGCTGCAGCGGCACGTTTAGAAAAACCCCGAATTCCTGGGCGATGTTACAGCTCACGCGCGCATGCACCCTGCCCTGGCGATCGCGAAACGACTGTCCGCGTGTCGACGCAAATACGCCGTCGTGCCAGATACCCGGGTGTATGTACAAACCCCGGCTGCCGTCGCACCACAGGGCGACAATATCCTCGAGCGCAAGATCGTCTCCCGGCATTGCCAACGGCACGACAAAGGGTTGGTTGTCCAGGGGGTAGAACAACTGTCCCCCGTCGGGATGGTAATTCATGTGCCACAGTATTACCCGCTTCGGGTCCTGCTCGGTATCTTCGCTGGCAGTTTCCGGGTTGGTCGACCAACCGAGAATGTAGTCGCCGTTAACCGCGTCGTTTTTCGCGCGTAATACTTGCCCATGCCATTCGCTATGGAAGATGCCTTCAACGGTACCGGCCTCGTCGCCGGTACCGGCATCCACCGGTCGCCAGCCCTGGGCCGGCCATTGCACGATTTCGATATCGAAGTTATCCGGATCGTCAACCAGGCAACCAAATCCCTTGACCGATTCATCGTCAGCCACGACAAGTGGCACATCGTACCAGGGTAATTGTCCCGGGACATCGGGAGACAGGTAATCGATCGGTTCAGCTACTTGATTCATGGCTAAGATTTCCTTCAAATCCGCAAGCGAAAACGTACTTTTAAAAATTCTCGACCCAGGGACGCAGATCGAGTTCATGCGTCCACGCACTTCGGTGCTGGTTCAATACCGCTATGTAGGTTTGCGCGATCGCATCGGGTTCGAGCTCGGCATCGTTCTCATTACTGCCAGCATCGGCGTCCGTCAAATCCCGTCCCGGGGCCGCGATGCCGCCATCGATAATGAAATGGGCTACGTGAATATTCTCCGGACCCAGTTCGCGCGCCAGGCTTTGCGCCAGGCCGCGCAGCGCAAACTTGCCCATCGCAAAGGGCGCAAAATTAGGAAAACCCTTGATGCTCGCGGTCGCACCGGTAAAGAACAGCGCGCCACCACCAAGTTGCTTCATGCCGATAGCTGCCTGTTGCGCAACCAGGAAAGCGCCATAGGCGGTCTGCATTAGCGAATCCAGTACCAGTTCTGGATCGAGGTTTGTAATGGGCCCCGCGGTATAGGCGCTCGCGTTGTAGAGCACAACATCGGGCGTGCCCACCGCCTGCTGCATCGAATCAAATAACTCCCGCACCGAGTCGACCGATGTCGCGTCACAGGTGATGGCATGCGCACCGATCTTTGCACACAGTGCATCGAGCTTGGCGATATTTCGCGCTGCCAGCCCGACCTTGTAATCCTCAGCTGCCAGCGCGCGCGCGAACGCCGCACTGTTGCCACTGCCAGCACCAACGATTAAAGCAATTTTTGACATTTCACCACCCCTTGATCCATAGTTGCCGAGGCCTCATTAAAACGCCCGCACACCGATTTGTATAGCCTAATTTGCATGCGACCCGTTCACGGCGATCCTTTAACGCAATGCTCGATATTCCGTCCATATCAGGCAGACTGATGCGGTAAGGTCCGGATCTTCGCTTGCAACCCGCTGATCCATTGCAGACTCGCTGATCCAGTTGCCATCGTCAATCTCTTCCGGGTGCAGCACCATCGGTCCATCGTGTTGGTAACGATAGACCATGCAGTGCTCGTAGCCGGTGAGTTCCGAAGCCTGCAATTTGAACAATGATTCAAGCGGCCGCCCGACCTTTATTCCCAACTCCTCTTCGATCTCTCGTCGCGCGCAGTCGTCGTAACTCTCACCACTGTCGACATGCCCCGCGGCCGAAGAATCCCACTTGCCCGGTTGCTCGTCCTTGCTCAGCGAACGTTTCTGCAGAAACAGTTCCCCGGCACTGTTAAAAACCAGGATGTGCACCGCGCGGTGCATCAGGCACTCGGCGTGAATTTCGCCGCGGGTCTTGACGGCGATGATATTGTCGTTTTCATCGACGACATCGAGCAGTTCATGGCTGACGGACACGATTTTTCTCCAGGGGCTCCAGGTATCGCGAAGTCTATCCCGAATGATCGGAAAATCGAATTGCCTTTACCCGGGCAATGGTGAATCATTCAGCATGATCGCGCACATTCATGTCGCGGAATAACACCAGGCAAAGTCTGATTTCAGGAGAAACGCATCGAGCCGGAACTATTTGTTTCGTTTGTGATATTCGGGGTGATTGCGGCCGTCACGCCCGGGCCCAACAACGTGATGCTAACCACGACGGGGCTTAATTTCGGCGTGCGTCGCGGTGTGCCGCATTTACTCGGCATCTGCATCGGTTTTCCGGTCATGCTGGCGCTGATCGGACTGGGCTTCGGAACCCTGTTCCAGCTTTACCCGATTCTGCATGAACTGATTAGGATGGTGGGTATCGTTTACCTGCTTTACCTGGCCTGGAAAATTGCAACCACCCGCACGGCTGGCGGTGAAATCAGCCAGTCAAAGCCGATTAACTTCTGGCAGGCAGCCGCGTTCCAATGGGTCAATCCGAAGGCCTGGATCATGGGTAGCAGTGCGCTTGCCGCCTATACCACGCTGGATGACAACTATTTCATCCAGGTACTGATAATCTGCCTGACTTTCCTGTTGATCACGATACCCTGTGCGGGCGTCTGGCTGGTGTTCGGTGCCGGGTTGCAACGCTTTCTGAAAGATCCCGGTCACCTGCGGATTTTTAATATCATCATGGCGCTGTTGCTGATCGCTTCGATCCTGCCAGTGGTCTGGGAGATGGCAGCCGGAAATCCGTAAGACTCAATTCTAGTTGCTTGTGCTCGCGGCTATGAATGCCTCGACGACGCCCGTCTCTACCGCACCGGCCTGCTTGGCCTTCAATTCTCCATCAGGTCCGAAAATCAGGAAACTGGGTGTGCCGATCCATTGGCTGCCGGTAGTAATCTGATAATAGGCCGTTACTACCTCAGGCTCCGCAATCAGGTTTACGAAATTCAGCTGGTGACGGGTCACAAAATCAACCGCGGCTTGCTGCCGCTCGGCTCCATCGAGGGTAACACCGAGCACCGTGGCATTTTTGTCTGCATGTTTTTGGTGGAACCGCTGATAATCATCCACTTCACGCTCGCAGATCTCGCAATCATGCGCCCATATCATGACGATCAGCCACTTGCCTTGCTGGCTATGGTTCTCGATGGTTTCAAAAGCACCGGATTTCAGGTTCTGAAACAGCGGTGAACTGGATAAGGCAGGCGTAGCAAACACCAGCAACAGGAGAATTGATAAAATCGAGCTTGATTTGGTCATCTTCAAGGTCAGACAAGCGAATTTTAAGCTAATCGCTTAAATGTCTATGAGATAACTGCCGGTGCGCAGATTTCACTGTTCACCGGCAGATAGATTACATTGCTCCTACAGGGTAGATCGCTAGGGTTTGATATATGAGTATCCCATCGCCTGCAGCTTGGCCACTTCGGCAACGCCACTGGGAACGATATCTTCACTCGAAACGTCGTAGAGGTCGGTTTCATAGTCGACCTTGCGACCGCGTACCGTGTTGGCACAGACGTGAAAGTCGACGCCCTGTCCTTTCAAATCAGTTACCTTTGCGGTCATTTTTTCGTCGGCATTGGCGTTCTTGAATTTTTTCAGCTTGTCCAGTGCTTCAGGCTCGAGCAGCAATGCCAACCCATTGCCATGCAGTACAACCTTGAGATCGAGATTTTCGGCGCCGACCGCGTTGATATGGTTTTGAATGTTGCGCAATGCGCCTGCTTGCTGCTTCGGATTATCGTAGTTGATGTGATAAACAACTTTTTGCTTGCCATAGCCTTCTGCGGCTATCGCCTGCCCTGCTACCCAGTAGCTTGAAACCAGCAGCGTCGCTATCACCAGTTTTGTAATCGCTTTCATACTTTTCCTCCTCGCACGTTAGAATGCTTCTAAGCTTATGCCAACCACCTAATAATTATAATCAGGGAATTCCCCTATGCCACTAAGTTCAAAGTTTATCCTTTAATATCAGGCAGATACGGACCAGTTCGGAAAGCGACCTGGCCGCGGTCTTTTCCATAACCCGGGCGCGGTGAATTTCCACGGTCTTTTCGGAGATTCCTAGCTGAGCCGCCACGGCCTTGTTAGTATTGCCTTCGACCACCAGGCACATGACTTCACGCTCACGCTCGGTGAGATTTTCCAGCGCGTTAGCCGCCCTGGTTTTTTCAATCTCTGCATCACTGATTTCGCGACCCAGCTCGAGCGCGGTTTTGACGCAGGCCAGCAATTCCTCGTCGGCATAAGGTTTTTCCAGGAAATCATAAGCCCCCTGTTTCATGGCCCTGATAGCGACCGGGACATCGGCATGGCCGGTCAACACGATAACGGGCATCAGGTTATGCCTGGCATTGAGTTCTTCCTGGAGCTGCAGTCCGCTTTTTCCGGGCATGCGAATATCGACCATAATGCAGCCGTTGCAGTCGCTGCTCCAGAATTCGAGAAACGCCTGGGCCGATGCGAAAGCCTGTGACGCGATACCCTCGGTGCCGAGCAACCAACACAGGGATTCGCGTGCGGATGGGTCGTCATCGACCACATAGACCACCTCGTTTTGATCTTCCGCTGTCATGTTATCGGCAGTGTGAAGCGGAAGGTCGGACGTTGCGCCTCGTCGACCAGGTATTCGATCGTACCGCCATGCGCTTCGACGATCGAGCGACTGATCGAAAGCCCCATACCCATGCCTTCGGACTTGGTTGTAAAAAACGGATCAAACAGATGTTCTATCACGTCTGCGGGCAATCCCTCGCCGTTATCGCTTACCGCCACGGCCACGGCCCCCGAACCGGTGCTGACGACGTCTATCCCGATTTCCCTTGCCGGCTGATCGACAGCGCCAACGGCGTCGACAGCGTTAACCAGCAAGTTAACGACGACCTGCTCGATCTGCACCCGGTCAGCGACAATATCGATAACATCATCGGCGCAGTTAAACCTGACCTCGATGCCGTACTGATCCAGGCGGGGGTGCAGCAGCTCAACCGCGGAATCGATGCAGTTGCGCAGATTAAAGTGCTCGTGCTTGTGCTCGCCGCGTTTAATGAACTCGCGCAGGCCTTTAATAATGTCGGCGGCCCGGCGTGCATCGTTACCGATGTTGACGATGGCCTCGTGCAACTCGGTATCGCCATTACCCCGCTTTTGCAGCAAGCGCAGGCTGCCGTTGCTGTAGTTCAGAATTGCTGTCAGCGGCTGGTTGAGTTCATGCGCAATTCCGGTAGCCATCTCGCCCATGGTGTTGAATCGGGAGATATGCGCCAGCTGGGCCTGGTTTTCCTGGGCCAGCCGATTGATTTCGGCCAGCTCCGCCGTACGTTCAGCGACCCTAGCTTCGAGTTCGTCCTTATGTTTTGCCAGCAGTTCCTGGGCCTGCCTGCGCTGATTGGCTTCCGCGCGGAACTTCAGTTCGGACTGGGAGATGCGCCGATTGGCGCGGCCGATCAGAGCCAGCATCACCATTAACAGCAACATCATTGCCAGGCTGAATATGATCCAGCCCTTGTACTCCCGCCAGACCAGGGTGAGACTCGGTTTACCCAGGTAGGCATAGGGGGCGATTTCGAGCTGACGAAACAGTTCGTGCACCGGGCCGTAATCGAGCGGAATGGTCCAGCCCGCGGCGAAGGCACTGGCGGCGGCAGCGTTATCCGGTTGCAGCTGCAGCAGCGCGATCGCGACGCGTTGCGCGAGCTTTTCGGGCGTTTTGCGTGCCTTGGCGAATGGCCACTCGGGATAAAGCCGGGTACTGTGCAGAAACGGGAAAGTGTCGCTATCCCTTGCACCGAGCACCTTGATACTGTCGATATCGATCAGCCCTTCGACAGCCATACGCTCTAGCGTACCGCTACGCACGGTGCCGGCGTCGACCCTGCTTGCGATCACCGAGTAAACGATTTCGTCCTGTGGAAACCCGATAAACCTGAGACGCTCGAGATCCGCAAACGGATCGACCCCGACCTCGATCATTTCGCGCCAGGCCATCTGGAATCCGCCAAATGCGTTCCGGCTAACTGCCATCATGGTATGGTCCGCCAAATCCTCGATTCGGTTCAGTTCCGGGTGATCGCGACGAGTGAAGATTACCGCACCGAACTGGGTGAAATCCTGGCCCAGGTGACGCACTTTCAGGGTAGCCAGACGAGATATGCCGAACGCATTCTCGAGTACCACGTAATTGCCGGTGTTGGTCAGCACAAAATCAAGCTTGTCCTGTTCGACATGAGAGCGCATGCCTTCGAGGCTCAATGGGACTATCTTGAACTGATATTCGGCCATGCTCGAACTCAGATATTCGGCAGTCGGAAACCAGCGCTCGAGTGCATCCTGCTCGCCGCGAAACGCAAGCACGCCAATTGTCAGTTCCGCCTGTGCGAACGTGGCAATCGGCCAGGCGCTCCCGGCAAACAGACATACCAGACCGAGACAAGCTGCCAATCGACGAGTCCTGAAGGCAGCGATTATTCGTCTTGAGAATTGGATCCAGCCACCCCCTTTGCCTTAGTGGGTTTTTACTCAAACTGACCAAACAATGGACAGGCCTCAACATCTTCGTATCGAAAACAACAACTTCAAACAGTCAGAAACATACGATACATGCTTAGCTTTAAAATTGGCAAACCTATCCAGCAAAAAAAAAGAGGCGTCAGGAAACTTTTCGGAAAGTTTCCTGCCGCCTCTTTTTTATCTGTTATTCAGAGTTTCGCGAACTGGCGCAACAAGATGTTAAACAGGTTACCCCGGGAATCCGGCTTCGTGGCAGCACGTCGCGTTGCCTGCAATTCATCAGTGTCATGTCGTGAAGGGCTGAACATTGGATCACTGATCAGGCTTTCCAGACCCTCGGCAAACATAACGGCGGGATTGTTGGTATGGATGTTGTTTTTTACTTTTCTCATTTCGGGTGCCTCGTTGCGTGTTTGTGGTTTCGACAGTTGCCATTCTCGTCAGGCATCGTTAAATCCCTTGCCGAATCGCGTTAAATAACCCAAAATAATCATTAAATAATCATTAAATTTTATAACTAACTGATTTTAAACGTATTTTAATCAATTAATATTCTGAAATTCGCTTCCGGGGAAGCCTGATGTCGAAGTTGGAACTCATATTGCTGGGCCAATTCGAATGTTTGCTGCCATCAGGCACGCGAATTTCGTTGTCGATGCGCAAGGCCGAAGTCCTGTTGGCCTATCTCGCCCTGACCCCCGGATTACGTCACCCGCGCGAACGCCTGATCAACCTGCTGTGGAGCGATCGCAGCGAAGAACAGGCGCGCAACTCGCTGCGCCAATGCCTGAGTACGATCAGAAAATCGCTTGGCGACGTGGCCGACATGGTGCTGCAGGTCGATCGCACCACGGTCAGCCTGATACCCGAATTGATCGATATCGACGTGCACGAGTTCGAACGTCTCGCCGGTGAGGGTGACTACGAATCCCTGATCACCGCGGCCGGTCTCTACCAGGGGGAGTTTCTCGAGGGCATATCAATCCGCGATGCGTCATGCCAGGAATGGCTCGCCAGCGAACGTGGCCGCTTCAAGCGCCAGTTTATCGAGATCCTGTCGGAGCTGGCCCAAACCCAACTGCTCAGCCACGATTTCGGTAACGCAATCAAATCCACCGAGCGCCTGGTCAAGCAGGACCCGCTCGGCGAATTAGGCTGGCGTTTACTGATGCGCAGTTACTACGAACATGGCGATCGCAATCACGCACTGATGGCGTTCCGTCGCTGCAGCGACACCTTGCGCAAGGAACTGAATGTTGAACCCGAGATTGCGACGGTTGAATTGCGCGATCAGATCGCCGGCGGAGAGGCCAGTGCAGCACCCGTGCCAGTCCCGAAACCACCGGTTGATTCAACCGCGTCAACCGAACACAGTATCGCGGTGCTGCCATTCGACAACCTGTCGGGAGACCCGGAACAGGAATACTTCAGCGACGGCATTACCGATAGCATCATCCTGAACCTGTCGCTTTTCCCTGGGCTCAATGTCAAATCACGAAATTCGAGCTTCGCCTTCAAACAACAAATCAAGAGCCTCGGCGAAATATCGCAAGAGCTCGGGGTCGATTACATCGTCGAGGGAAACATTCGCAAGTCATTAGAACGGATTCGCATCACAGTGCAGTTAATCGAAGCCGCTTCCGGCAACCAGGTCTGGGGTAAGCGTTACGATGCCGAAATCGATAACCTGTTCGATCTCGAAGAAGAGTTGAGCCGCAGCATCGCCGCCACGGTCACCGGCCAGATCGAGTCTGACCTACAACGAATCGCCATCGGCAAAAGCGCGGCGGGACAACAGGCCTACGACCTGTTGCTAAGCGGCATCTTTCACTGCAACAAATTTAACCGGCAGGACATGGCCATCGCGATCGATAAGCTGAACCAGTGCCTGGCAATTGATCCGGATAACATTCGCGCACACGCAACCCTGTGTTTCTGCTACGCAATGACCTGGATGGAACGCTGGGTCGAGGATTACGAACCCTGCTTCGATCTGGCTGGTGTACATGCTCGCAAGGCTCACACGATGGCTCCGGAGCTGGGATACGTACAGCTGGCTTACGCCGAATATCTGACGGTTTCACGGGAATACGATGAAGCTGAGCACCAAATCGAAAAGACCCTGAAAAATAATCCCAACGACGCCAATGCCCTGGCGCAAAAATCATTTAATCAGATAATGCAGGGCGACTTCGAAAATGCATTGAAAACCGCCGAACTAGGATATGAACTCGATCCTTATCAGCCCTGGATCAAGTGGAATATTGCTGAGTCATTATATCACTGTGGGCACTACAGCGATGCACTCGACATAATTACAAAACTTGGTAATGCGCCCGGTTTCATCACAATTTATACAGTAACGGCTAATGTAAAACTGGGTCGAATGGAGCAGGCTCGCAAGGCACTACGGCTATTTCTGCGAAACTGCCGCGAGTCGATGTTGACGTTACCACAAGATAGCGATGACTGGATGCGCTACACCATGAATAACGCCCCATTTAGGGATTCCGAAATCAACCAGGGCATCATTGATTGCCTGCTTGCGGCTGGGCTCGAGGAGGAATTATCGACGCTGGCCGCACCAGGTGTCGGCAATGATTTACCCTCGATCGCGGTACTGCCGTTCGAAAATATGAGTGGCGATCCGGAACAAGAACATTTCGCCGACGGTATCACCGCCGACATTATCTCGACACTGTCGAAGTTTCCACACCTGCGCACCATCTCGCGATATTCAACGCTGCAATACAGAACTGACAAGCCTTCGATTGCCAGGATCTCGAAAGAACAAAATGCGCGCTACTTGCTCGAAGGCAGCGTGCGCAAAAACGGTAATCGCATTCGTGTCAGCGCCGAACTCATTGATGCCACCGATGAGAAAATCTGCTGGAGCGAACGTTACGATCGCGATCTAGATGATCTTTTCGCGGTACAGGATGAATTAACCAGGCAAATCGCACTTGCTATGAAAGTGCATCTCGACGATGGCGAAAAGGCGGTACACCGCTCCAAAGGTGCTACCAGTATCAAGGCATGGGAATTGGTTATGACGGCGGCCGATATGCAGGATACGCATATCCGCCAACATATCCTCGATGGACGCGCGATGGCCGAGCAGGCTATCGCGCTGGATCCGAACTATGCCTATGCCTGGGTGACTTTGGGCTGGTCATACTGGCAGGAAGCTTACAATGGCTGGAGTGATCAAATCGACCAACCGATCGAACAGGCGGATAAGGCTAACCGGCAGGCAATGAGTCTGGATCCGAACTACGGCGAAACCTGGAGTCTGTCCGGCATGATCCATCAAATGAAACATGAGGCGGCCGAATCGATCGAGGCCTGTCGCAAGGCCGTCGAACTCGAGCCCGGCAGTGCCGAGGTACACGCGCTGACAGCGTGGGCTTACATCGTCAACGGGGAATATGAGCAGGCACGCCAGTACGATCACAACATGCGCATGTTGTGTCCGATCAGGCCCGCATGGTACTACCTGGTCAGTGGTGGAATCGAGCAGCGTAGCGGTAATCTCGAAAAAGCCATCGAGATTTATCAGCAGTCCATCGAAGTCGAACCTGACTCCCCACTAAGCCGCTTCTATCTAATCGATGCCGTGATGGAAATCGGCGACGAGGCAGGCGCTCGAAAACTCGCCGATGAAATTCGGGCACTCGACAATTCGGTGAACGGCAGAGGTTTGGTGCACACGTTCTCGTACGATGAGAGTCAGCGCCAGCGTTTTCACGACAACCTCGCAAAATTCGACCTGGTTTAACCACCGTGCACGGGCACCAGTGGTTCGAGTCGAACGCCCCCACGCAGGTTTTGATATTTCATGTCAGTGAGCTTGCAATAATTCGCGCCGGGTGACAGCACCACCAGGGTTTCGGCGGCAATTGGATCAAAGTCGGCACGAAAATGTACCGTGCTCTTGACCGCGACGATTTTCTGTTCGGTCGGTTCGATACCCAGATGACGAATCATCGCCAAGTCGAGGCACTGCGCACGCGCACTGCCGACGACAACGCGTACCTCGGAGTTATCATCAATAATCCGCAACAACGCCATGTTGCCCAGTTCAGCCATTGAATTGAGGTTCATTACGCCAGTGAAATCAAATCGCCCATCGCCGAGTGCTTCGACAGCGAATTGCCCGCGATAAGGTTCCACACCTGCGAAACCACTCTTGGCCCCAAGCTCAACCTCGAGTACCGCGCCGACACCCGCCGCATGGGCCATATTCGAGACTTCGGGATCATATAGCATCGCCAGCACCGCCTGTTGCGCACCATGGCGCACCAACGCCGCAAGCAGTCCCGTCGTGTCCGAAGTGCCACCGGCACCCGGATTGTCCTGTGCGTCAGCGAGCACCACCGGCTTGTCCGAATCATTGTCCATAGCGCGCAGCACCGCATCATCCGCTGAAAACGTTTCAAAGGTAAAATCCGCCTCTGCATCGAGCACCTGCTGATATAACTGGTCTGCGGTTGCTTCGACCGTATCTTCATCGACACCATAGGCGACCACCGCGGCACCACATTCGGCAATATCCGCCGGTGGAAACCCGGTCGCAAAATCAACGTCACTCATCCCCGTCCTCAGACTCATCGCATCGAGCGCACCGTAGAGCGAACGGCAGGGCTCGAAGTCCGTGCATTGCGAGGTGAGCGGGAACAGGAAGGGAATTTTGCGCATGGCCTTGTGCAGTCTATGCCCGGCAAGTAAAAACTCGAGCAATTCGAAAGCGCGAGCACCGGTGGCGGCCATATCGAGATGCGGGTAGGTTCGATAAATGGTCATCGCATCACTGTGTTCCACCATGCCTTCGGTGACATTCGCATGCAGGTCGAGACTGATCACGACTGGAATTGCAGGGCCGACGATTTCACGCACGCGGCGCAGCAATTCGCCCTCCCCGTCCTGGTAATGCTGCGTGACCATCGCCCCATGTAAATCTAGGTAAACCGCTTCCAATGACCTGCCCGTGCGCAACCCCGAGCAGATTATATCCGCGACCCGTTCAAACGCGTCGCGCGTGACGTAACTGCTGGGTTCGGCCGCACACCAGCACAGAGGTAGCAGTCGATGCCCCGCCTGCTGTGCTGTTTCGATAAAACCGGAAAGCGGGATGTTGAGCCCTGCCATGGCTTCGATCAACGGCTCGCCGACGGCCAGACCTGGCCAGCTGTCGGCGCGCTCAAAATTCTCGAAAGGCGCCAGGTGCGGGGCGAAGGTGTTGGTTTCGTGTTGAAAGCCACCAACAGCAATGAGCTTGTGATCAGACATGGGAACCCTGTAACCGAAATCGGTAACAGGGTAATGTTTTCAGCGTAAATATAAAGTCTAAGCTGCTTTGGCGTTAGCAAGATAGGTTTCCAACGCTTCTGAACCACCTATCCGCTCTCCATTGATAAACACTTGCGGTACCATCGAACGTCCAGACACCGCACGAATCGTAGATTCGGTAAAATCCCGGTTGAGCACCAGTTCGTCGAACTCGATCCCGCTGTCACGCAACAATTCCTTGGCCTTGGCGCAGAAAGGACAGCCCTCGCGACTGAAAACGGTCACGTCGAGCGGCAGCTCTGCTTGCGGGGCAATGTAGTGCAGCATGGTTTCGGCATCGGAAACCTCGAACGGATCACCCGGCAGGTCCGGCTCGATGAACATCTTTTCGATGATACCGTTCCTGACCAGCATCGAGTAACGCCAGGAGCGCTCACCGAATCCAAGATCATCCTTAGCGACCAACATACCCATACCGCGAGTGAAATCGCCGTTACCATCCGGGATAAAGGTGATTCGGTCGGCATGTTGTTCCTGCTGCCACCGGTTCATGACAAAAGCGTCATTGACCGAAATACAGACGACGTCATCGACACCCTGCTGCTTCAGCGCCGGCGTTAACTGGTTGTAACGCGGCACGTGCGACGAGGAACAGGTCGGGGTAAACGCGCCCGGCAATGCGAACACGACCACGGTCCTGTTGTTGAACAATTCATCGCTACTGATATCGACCCATTCATGTCCCTGGCGGGTCTTGAAGATCACCTGCGGGACTTTTTGACCTTCGAAATTCTGTAACATAACTTTAGCTCCTGTGTGACTGTTGAATCAGAACAGGTACGAGTATGCGGAGATACTATTGATTTGTATATTTAATTGATTTTATTATTTTAATATATTATATCTATCATTTAGTTGCGCTACGAGATAGCAACACTTCGGCATTGCGAAATGCTATGTTTTCGGCGATTTCTCGCGGCAGGTCTTGCAGCCAGCCGCGCGACCAGTCCGCATATTCACCCACGTAAAACCAGCGCTCCGGTGTGTAGGTATCGGTACCGAGTAAAAAACGGGTTGGAAACTGCTTAAACATCTCACGCCACTCGTCTTCGACTGTTCCCCGAAATGCGAATTCTTCTCGAAACGACAGATCGGCCCACAGGTTGGGATACTGTTGCAGCGTGTTAGCGATCACCTCGGGCGATTCGAATCCTGCATGCGCCCACAGCACCAGCGCATCCGGATTGGATTTAAAGATCCGATGCACTGCATCTACATCGACATGCGCATGCAGGAATAAATTGTACTGCTTTGCCAGCGCGATCACGTGCTGCAACACAGGCAAATCGATTTGCTCGCCGTTGGCGTGAAACTCGCCGATCCCGGCATAAAAATAAGTTGCCAGCCTGTCGGACAACATCGATTTTACCGATTCGTCATGCATCCAGCTCGAGAGCTCACCGCGCTTACGATAGGGTCGTAACACCGGCACAACCAGTTCGGGGGCAAGGCGGTATAATTTTTGTGTTCCTTCATCGCTGGAACTGGACACCAGCGCTTTTTTCAAGCCCGCTGTTTTCATAATTTCAATGGCCCTTTCCGGTGATAGCACATCCCAGGCATCGTGGCTGTAATGAATGTGCGCATCGACCAGCGGTATTTCTTCGGCTCCGGTCGGCAGACTTAATGCCAACAGTATTATGGCGTTAAAGAATTTCAAACAAGGCTTTTCAAGCACGCCCATTCTCCTCCCTTGTTTTACGTTCCCCGATCAGGTAAAGCGAGGTAACCAGCAGCAACGCGCTGATCCACATTAGCGGGCTCGGGCGCTCTGCGAAGATCAGCATTCCCCACATCACACCACTGATCACCATGAAGTAATTCGCGTGCGATGTATAAATCGGCCCTTTGAGCCGAATCAGTTCAAAATAGATATAAATATCGATCAGCGCAATCGTCGCCATGAACAGAATTGCGCTATGCCCCTGGTTCCAGGATTGCACGTCCTGCCACTGCCAATGAAACATTGAAAAAGCGACCATTAGCACGCTCGCGTATATCGCTTCACCACAGGCTACCTGGTAGGAATCAGAACCCGAAGGCCAGCAGCGCGCAGTAAAATTGTGGTGAATTGCATAACTGATCGGCACCGTCGTGGCCAGCAACAACCAGTACCAGGCAACGGCTTCGTTGATGTGGGTATCCGGCAACAGGATCGCAAAAATTGCAACCGCCCCAACCAGAACACCGACCACCCTTGGCATATTGATAGTGTCGGTTTTCATTATCCAGGCAATTAACAACGTAGCCAACGGCGAGATACTGACGATCAGGGTTAAAACACTGGCAGGCATGTGGGCAATCACCAATAGCTCGGCAATCATCGGCAACAGGTAACCGGTTAACGCGCAAACCAGGTAGAAGAGGTGATGCCTGGCGCTAAACTCGGGTTTGCGGCGACGCAGCAGTGCAATCGTGATCATCCCGGCGCCGACACCCAGGGTTGTCAGGGTAATAATCCCGATATAGGAGATTCCGGACAGCGCCGCGACCTTCAGCATGGAAAAGTACAAGCCCCAACTGCTGCCGAGGAACACCAGGTAGATAATCGGGCGTAGTTCTATCGTCGAGAGCATGGAGACGGGGTCATAGCGGCGCAGCGAGCAAGCCTAACGTAGTTCGAATTCGTTTGATACCCGTCACAGTTTCCAGAAGCAATGGTAATCTTCAGCTTAATTTCAGTTTGTTTTTCTAGGCTAGCTATTATTAGGGAAATGCTGCCCTCGGCAGATTACTTTGGTATGACGGGGAGGAGTATACTTAGACGGAGTTATAAAACGATCATGAAATTATTACTGGTAGAAGACTCGGAACGTTTGCAGCGCTCGCTCTCCACGGGACTTAAAAAGCATGGCTTCGCCGTGGACCAGGCCTTCGATGGTGAACAGGCGTTATCCTATATCGCGGTCAATCAATACGACTCCATCATCCTCGACCTGATGTTGCCCAAAATCGATGGTTTAACCGTACTCACCAAGCTGCGCAGTGACGGTAAAGACTGTCATGTGTTGATCCTGTCGGCCAACGACCAGACCGAAGACCGCGTGCGCGGTCTCGATCTTGGTGCGGACGATTACCTGGTGAAGCCATTCGCATTCGACGAGCTGGTGTCGCGCCTGCGTGCGTTGAATCGGCATCGTTCAGGTGTCAAGAATCCGGTGATCGAAATCGACGGCGTCAAGGTTGATTCGGTGACACGGCAGGTGCTGTTCGACGACAAAGAAATCGCGCTAACCCCGCATGAATACCAATTGCTTGAATTCCTGGCTCGTCGCAGAGGACGGGTGTTTTCGCATGACCAGCTGATCGATCAACTTTACGATGCGAGCAGCTATGTCACCCGCAATGCCGTTGAAGCACACGTCAGCGCATTGCGTAAGCGTCTAAGAATCGCGGGTGCTCCTAAACTGGTTCAAACCCGCCGCGGTTTTGGATACCTGATCAAGTAGCGTTCATGTATTCGATTCGCAACAAGCTCAATTTTACCATCATGGCCAGCATGATCGTGGTGTTGTCTGTAACCGCAGCGTTTCTCTACCTGCGCGTTGCAAGCCACGTCGAAGCGGTTTTTGATGGTGCCGTGCTTAACAAGGCCCACTCGCTAATTTCGTTGACCGAACTTGACGAGGAGGGACTCGAGTTCGATTTTGCCGAGGAAGGCGTGATGCTGGAATTTCAGCAAGGCGAAAACCTGGAGTACTACCAGCTATGGGAACAGGGAATTGATTTGCTGATTAAATCGCCATCACTGGAGGAAGCCGATCTGCCCCGCCTGTCAACCGTGCTCGGTCAACATCAGTTTGCGGATTTGCCATTACCCGATGGCCGTGCTGGCCGCTTGATCGAGATTAATTTCATGCCGCGCGTCGAGATCGAGGATGACCCGGATGATGAGGATTACGGGGCTGAAATCCCCCCGGCAAAACCGGTCACGATGGTATTTGCGCGCGAGCGCGAGTCACTGGACGATACGCTCTTTGTCATCGGCAGCACGATCTTCGGAGTAATATTGATCGTGCTTATGATCGTGGGACTGCTGGTCTGGCGACTGGTCGGCAGTGGCTTGTCACCGCTGTCGAACCTGGCAAAACAGGTCAGCGAGATCGATGAATCGAAACTCGACACCAGGCTTATCCACGAAGGCGATCAAAGTACCGAAATTGCACCGATCGAAAATCAGCTGAATCACCTGCTTGAACGTTTGCAGTCGGCGTTCGAGCGCGAAAAACGGTTTTCGTCTAACGCCGCACATGAATTGCGGACCCCGCTGGCCGAGCTGAAGACCCTGGCCGAAGTTGCCAAAATGGTGCCGGACGATCCGGAGCAGGTGACTTCATTTTTTAACGATGTCGGCGAAATTTCCGGGCAAATGGAAAAAGTGGTTACGACTTTGCTCGAGCTGGCTCGCTCCGAGGCGGGTCTGTTGCGGGTTGATCCTGAAGATATCGAGCTGTCGCGTTACTGCGATGAAATATGGCAACACACAGTCAATGGCGGCGCCGGCAACAGGTCACTGGTCAAACATATGCCCGAAGACCTGGTTATCAATACCGACCGCGATAAACTCGGCATGATACTGAGTAACCTGTTTGGCAACGCGGTCAGTTATAGCCCGGACAATGCCGAAATTGAAATTGCGGCAGAAATCCGCAACAACAATATCGTTCTCGAGGTTAAGAATGCTTCAACCGATTTAAAACCCGAGGATATCGTGCATATGAAAGATCGCTTCTGGCGCAAGCATAAAATACAGGGAGAAAACGGTCATTCGGGACTGGGGCTCACCCTGGTCGAAGCGCTCGCCAAAATCATGAAACTGGAGGTTAGCCTGCGACTCGACAACCAGCACACCTTTATGGTTACGATTTCGGGATTACACCCCGCGCTACAAAAGTAAGCCTTAGAATTCGTACTCGAGCTCGATCTTCCAGAATTGACTGGTTTCGCCATCGTAATTACGGCCGGGCTCAATATTATACGCTTTGCCCGCCTTAAATTCTGCCACGACTAGCCGCAGCTCCATACCGTCGAAAGCTTCCACCGTGAGTACCAGGTCGATTTCCTCGCCGATATCCTTGCTGGTGCCGTTAAGCTCAAAGTCGATAGCGGCATCTCTTAGCTCGTCGATGACGCGGTCTTGCGCGTACTCGAAAGCCAGTAACCCGATCTCAACATTCTCGTTGATCTCATATTCGACCCCGATGGTTTCGACAACCAGGTTGCCGAGTTCCGGCTGGAACAATTCGCCGAACACTTCGGAGTCACCTTGCAGTCCATTTTGTCTGTATTCACGCTCGCCCTCTGCCCGGCCGAGGATAAAAGACCAGTCATCCGCCTGTGCGGGTGACCAGTTGATCAGAAAGCCGCGCGCGGATCCCCTGACTCGACTTTTCAAGGGATCACCGTCGACATCGGAAGTCCCGCCGGGCATCGCTTCGAATTCGTAAACGGTTTCGTCACCGCTAACCCTGGCGTAATGTAACTCGACTTCAAGCTCACCCATCGTGTCGTCTTCGAACTCACCCAGATAACTGATTCCGGTCCAGGTCAGATCTGCATCCTCTTCATCTTCCTTATCCGTATCGATGGTTTCGCCGTCGATGAATGACGAGGAGTCGTCCTGTTGGTCCAGGTAATAAAAATGCAATGACTGATTATCGGCAATTTCCCAACCCAGGCTTGCGAGAATACGTTGAATTCCATCGGTCTCGGGGTCGATAAAATCCTGGTCGGTGTTTTCACGTGATTGTTCTTCAGCCAGGCCGATCAAGGCTTCGAAATTACCATAACTGGATTCCAGCTTGACGGCGTCGAGCTCTTCATCCCACCATAACCACCATTCACCGATACCGAGGAATTCAACCCGACCAATACTGAAATCCGAAGCGATTTCATCCCCGAATTCCACCCCGATTCCGATTTGCTTGCGTTCGAATCCAGAAATATCCTCTTCTTCCAGACCGGCAGGTTCGATGGTTTCGACTTCATCTTTCAGACTACCGGCGAAAAATGCGTACCAATGATCATCGATTTGATACAGGAGATCGAACTCGAATTCATACTCCTCGATTTCGAGCCGCTTTTCCGTAGGCTCGTCGCCAAGGGTCAAGTCATCCAGTTCGGATAATTCAGCACTGATCAGAAATTCGTATTCGAGCGGAAACCCTTCTTCGGCGCTCACTACAGAGCAAACCCAGATACTGGTAAAAATGATTAAAATAAGTTTTCGCATGGATCGATCCTCAGTTTTTCTTCAGATTGGCGGGCTAGCATCGTCCCTGAAGCTTGAGACTCGTGTGGACAGGTTTCGGCTTGCTGCTGGATTAATCCAGAATCAATAAAATTATAGCGGAGGAAGAATACAAAACCTGCGAAAAGCATAACAAACGAAAAAGTCTATTAGCAACTGCTATCTGCCTTGCCTTTGGCCGAATGATTCGCGGACCAGGGCACCGGGCATTATTGCCCATTTACCGGCAAGTAATGCCTAGTCGTCTATCCCAACCTTCACGATTTCGCCGTCAAGGCTAATGATGGCTTCGAGTTTCTGGCCTTCATGTTTGAAGTCGACCTCGTAGATTTTTTTGCCTTTGTAGGTCTCCTTTTCGATTTCGGTGATCTTCGCGCCAGGGTAGGCGGCTTCGATAATTTCCTTGACGTCCTTTTTACCAATCGCGGACGCTGGTCCGCATAACATCACCAGGCCAATGGCAATATAGAAGGCTTTATTCATATTTGTCGATTCCCTCTGCAACATTTAAGCTACGCCGATGTTACACGAATCAACCGAAGCTGCCACGCATTCGATCGATAGCCGGCACGGCTACGCGATGTTGCTGATGGTGATCGGTTCGATCGCGATCAGCTTCGGTGGCCTGGTGCAGCGTAACATTGAAGTAGCCGACCCCTGGCAAATCAATGTCTATCGGTCCCTGGGCATGCTCCTCGCGATTGCGCTAATTATCGCCATTCAAAACAAAGGCCGGATTATTCATACCCTGCGTGGGATTGGGCGCTTCGGCCTCCTCGCGGGAATCCTGCTTATGGTTGCCGGAATTTGCTTCATCCAGGCGTTGACCCACACCACGGTTGCGAACGCATTGTTCGTGCTCGGTGCAATACCCTTCTTTGCGGCTTTGCTGGCGCGCATATTTCTCGGCGAAAAACTGCGCAACGCAACCCTGGTGACGATGCTGTTTGCCGGCTGCGGGCTTGTTCTGATGATACTCAATGGCATCAGTGTCGGTTCGGGCTTCGGTAACCTGATGGCCCTGGTGACGGCGCTCAGTTTCGCCAGCTACGCGGTGGTGGTGCGATACCGGCGCAAGATTGAAATGTTGCCCACGCTACTGATCTCGTCGCTACTCATTATTATCATTTCATTGACGGTTAGCGGTGGCGACATGGATATTCCACTAAACGATATTTTGCTATCGCTATTCTGGGGCGGCTGCCTGTCGGGTTTCGTCAACTGGATGTTCATCTTCGCGTCGCGTCATCTCGCCGCCGCCGAAGTCACGCTTATCATGCTGCTCGAATTCGCGCTCGGGCCGATCTGGGTATGGCTGTTTGTCAACGAGGTTCCGACGCGCTGGACACTGATCGGTGGTGCGGTTGTCATTACCGCGGTGGCGGTGCGGGCCATCCTCGAGTTAATGCATAAATCGCGCCCCGAGCAAACCCCGAGCCAACCGGTCTAGGCGCTCAGACTGGCTACCATCGGATCGGAAAACACGGTGATTTCACCGGTCTCACGATCGTATAGGTTGATGTTGTCGAGGTAAGGCGAATAGATGTGCAGGGTGACGAGGTTGCCGTCACCGTTATTGCGAATTTCGTGAATGTCGTCGTCGAACGAACCACAGACTTCGCCGGCCCGCATCGTCGTCACCGATTTCTCGACCAATCGACTGTTCTCCCTGGCGAAACTGGTTTCCGTCGCGACACCCTCGATCACGCGCACCCCGCAGGAGGCGCCCTTATGATCATGAATCGGACTCGCCTGCCCCGGCTTCCAGCACAGCACCAGCGCATAAAATTGCGGCCCGTACGCCAGCAGGTTACGGCTGTAGCGCTCGTCTGAAAAATGAATATGATCCGCCAGCAGTTCAGCCGAAATAGAATCGTCTTGCAGGCGGTCTGTCAATTCATCCAGCGAAATCTGCTGCTCAAATGAACGCAGCCAGCCAGTCAATTCTTCGATATCGCGCATATCAATATCCCAGTTCCGGGCGCACCACGTTCAACAGTTCATCTCCTGCCAGGTAGCGCTGCAAATTTTTGAAAAACAACTCCAGCGTAATCGGTACGTAATTGTCGCCATCATCGGCCGATACGTGCGGCGTGACAACAAAATTCGGCGCAGACCACAGAGGAGAATCATGCGGCAATGGTTCTTCATCAAAAACATCGATGACAGCGCCCGATAAATCACCACTGGCCAGTAAATTAGCGAGTGCTTCGTAATCGAAGGTCGAACCTCGACCCACGTTGACAATACCGGCACCCGCTTTTAGTGATTGCAAGCGTTGCCGATCAAACAGGCCACGGGTCTCCGGCGTGGACGGCAGGGATACGAATATATAGTCCATCCGCGGTAATACCGCGTCCAGCTGATCCATTGCAACCATTTCATGCACGTGGGGATGAGGCTGGCCATGGCGACTGACACCGATAATATGCACTGGCATCTTGTCGAGCTGCTGGGCAGCACCACCACCGATACTGCCAACACCGATCAGGCCTACGGTCTTGCCCTCGATCGGCGTCGAAAACAGGGAATTCCAGGTCGCAGTGCGCTGGTTACTCAGGATCGCCGGCATTTTATTGTGCAGCATTAAAACCGCCATCAGGGCGTATTCACCAGCCTTGTCGGCATGCGCGCCCTTGTTATTGGTAATCGTTACACCTTCGGGGACCCAGTCCATCGGGCACAGGTGCTCGACCCCGGCACCGATGCAGTGAATCCATTTTAACCGTGGCGCGACTTCGGCAAGATTCTCAGTGGGCAAATCCCAGGTCAGCAATATCTCGGTGTCACGCATCGAATCGGCCCAGTGGTCGGTATCCCAGTCGACAAAAACCTCGAGTTGCGTCGCAAGCTCGGGGTAGCGCTGGGCAACCTGCTGATACCTGTCCATCGAGATCGTAAACACCGGTTCGCTTTCGGGTGTAGATGGAAAGGTATCCGGACCCGCATGATTGTTCTTGATATGCAGCTTGATGGTCATTCGCGGTATCCGGATTCAAGTGTTTTGAGTGCGTCGATGACGCTTTCAACCCGTGCTTCGCCAGTCAACGACTCGGCATCAAACTGGAAACGCATGACCTGCTCACCGATCGCGTTCAAGCGACTGCTATCATCATTCGCGTCCTCGTCTATATTCAGCACCGTATCACCACCATAGGTCGGCACCGGACTGGGCCAGAAATCAGTGACATGGCCAGGTTCGATGCCGCTTTCCAGGTCGCGACAAAGCTTACGCAGTTTCTTGCGGTACTGGATAATGCCCTTGTCACTCGACACCAGGTGTTCCATTTTCTGGTCGGCAATACGGCCCATACCCTCGACAGCCTCGGCATCACCGGGAAATCGTTGTCTCTGATCATAGCTGCGATCCATGCGTTCTCCCTGTTCAATCAGCTCCGGACCTTCGGGCGTATTGTATTCCTCCGGATCGGCCCGATCGCCAAAGATCGCCCATGCAAACGCGGTGCTGTTTTCATCATCGATCGGCACCACCCAGCGTGAAAAAGCAGTTCGACCATAATAGATTGGCCGAGTGCCGTCGGCTGAAAACGCCGCACCCGCTTGCGTGAAGTTGGGCAGCATCAACTCGTTGACCCGAACCCAGACATGATCGTTGACCCGGCGCACATTGGCGCCGAGGAAGGTCATTTCGCGCTCGTAAAACAATAGTTCGCCAAGTTCGCCCATGCCCTCAGAAAATTGCGGCCGACTCATGCGGGAATGCAGAAAACTGGTGTGGATCGGATCGAGAATCGCATCCAGTACTTGCAGCCAGTTGCAGCGGTAGTCGGCACGATAAGGTACCAGGGTCTGGCCTTCGATTTCGAAGGTATCGTAAAGCGGAAACTCCGGCATGCGCTCGATCGGTCCCAGGTAGGCAAACACCAGCCCCCGGTATTCCCTGACCGGGTAGGCACCGAGCCGTGTCTGCTGCTTGACCAGGTCGGATATTTTTTCCGGTTGCCCGGGTATCTCGATAATGCTGCCATCGATATCGAACAACCAGCCGTGGTAACAACACCGGATGCCTTCGTCCTCACAGATCCCGAACTCCATCGATGCCCGTCGATGCGGACATTGCCTGTGAACCAGGCCGTAGCGCCCGGTCTTATCGCGGAATAAAACCAGTTCCTCGCCGAGTAGTTTAATCAGGCGCGGAACCTCCTCGACTTCGCGGGTTAACGCAACCGGTTGCCAGTAGCGGCGCAAGTATTCGCCACAAGCACTACCCTTCGATGTCCTGACCAGGATTTCGTCGCTTTTACCATGCTGAATCTCGGTGTAACCCCGGTAGTCAAGCTTGTCAGACAATGTTTTGCATTTCCTCGTGCCGAGGCGAAAAAACTTACCCCATGCTTAAGCATGGCGCAACTACAGTTTGGATCTACCGCGCACCGTGGACCGTGGGCAAAGAAAATAGATTTGTCGAAAATGCGGTGCTCGCGACTACGCGTGTTTGTGGCGAGTATATTTACCGGACCTAGTTCCCGTCGACTATTCCAATGCTTTGTTTGACTTCGTCGGTCAGCCGCTGGCGACTCTCCTCCGAGGCAAAAAACCATGTCAGGATCCATCCGATCATAACCAGGACCACTAGAATCTTAAGGAAGGCTGCGACTTTCTGATTGGCCTTGAGCGCTGCAACACGGGCGCGATTGGCGGTGTAGGTACGGTAAAAAAATCCAATGACCTTGAAAAAGGGGCCATAAAGGAAGTCAAACCACTTGGCGTAGGATTTTTGCACATTTACAACCCGGGCTTGCGTGCAGCGATATTGCGAAACGGTATCTTACCTGCGATATGGCTTCATTGATAGAAAAGCCCGATAGCTCTTAATACGGTACCTTTGGTATTGAATTTCAATACATTCAATGAAAGGTATTGCCATAGGGCCTTCGACAGCTATGCTTGTAACGATTTATGCGGTTTATCTTTGTGGGCTTTTAATGATCAGTGACTTGCTTTCGTCAATACTGAGTTAGTGCCCGAATCCCTGGCTGTATAGTTGTGTAAACCTACTATAATCAGAAACTTATATGGACTTCTTCTCATTAATTATCCCTTCAGTCGTGCTGTTGTGGGTCGGACTGCCGGTCGCGGTAATCGTGCTGTTATGGATCACACGCAGCAAGACAAACCGCTTACAGCAGCAGATAGACGCCTTGCGTCATCAGGTTGCAGACCTGCAGATACAAACCGCACAAGGCCCCGAAGCCCATAGCGAAACAGTCGACGAACCGGCCGCAGACGAAAAAGTCGAAATCGAAGAACGGCTCGAGCCTGAAACGACCCAGGTCCCACCGGAAATCGAAGTTCCGCAAGAACCCCTACCTGCAGCAGCCGCAGCCATGGCACCCGCTGCTGCCAGCCCGGCGCACGATACGGGTACACGTGCCAGGAATCCGGTCGATCAATTCGAAGACTTTTTGCGGCGCATCGGTAACGCGGTGGCTTCCTATTTCACCGACGGCAACATTTTCGTACGCATCGGCATCCTGGTGTTATTTTTCGGTGTCGCCTTTTTGCTCAAGTACGCGGCCGAGAATTCGCGCATTCCACTCGAGTTTCGCTTCATGGGCGCCGCCTTCGGCGGGCTGGTGTTGCTGTTGCTTGGTTGGCGCCTGCGCCTAAGCAAAACCATTTACGCCCTGTTACTGCAGGGTGGTGGCATCGGCGTCATTTATATCACGATATTTGCCGCATTTCGACTTGCCGACCTGCTGCCGCCGGCGCTCACCTTCGCGTTACTGGTCTTCTTTTCGGCTTTCGCGGTTGCGCTGGCAATCCTGCAGGACTCGAAGGCGCTTGCAATTTACGCCGTGCTGGGTGGTTTCCTGGCACCATTCCTGGCGTCGACCGGTAGTGGAAACTACATCGGCCTGTTCAGTTATTACAGCGTTCTGAATGCGGCGGTGTTCGCAGTCGCGTGGTTTCGTGCCTGGCGTTCCCTTAACCTGCTGGGCTTTATTTTCACCTTCGGGGTGTTTGTCCTGTGGGTGGCATTCGACTACCGCACCGAACACTTGCTGCCGACCAGCGCGTTCCTGCTGCTGTTTTTCCTGATGTACAGCCTGATCGGCGTGCTCTACGCGCTGCGCCAGCCCGAGCACATGACCGGACTGGTCGACGGCACGCTCGTTTTCGGAACACCGGTAATCGTGTCCGGGCTGATGATGGTAATGCTGCGCGAATACGACTACGGTATCGCCGGGGCGTCGGCAGGCATGGGCTTTTACTATATTCTGCTGGCGCGTTACGCGTGGCGACACGTTGGTGAGGACTTTCGCATGCTGGCCGAAGCGATGCTCGCGATCGGCGTTGTTTTCGCAACCCTCGCAATCCCTTACGCACTCGACGGACACTGGAGCAGTGCAGCCTGGGCGCTGGAAGCCGCGGGTATTTTATGGGTATCGATTCGCCAGAACCGATTTTATGCGCAATGTTTCGCCATCGCACTGCAGGTCGGGTCCGGTATCTTGTTTTTTCTGCGCAACATTGACGACGTCGGCAACATGGCCTGGTTCAATCCGGCTTTTCTCGGAGGTATTTTCATCGCGCTCGGTGCATTTATATCCGCGCGTATGCTCTACCTTCAAGCACCCGGTTTTAAGCTGCGTCTGTTGCACATTCCGTTTTACATCTGGGCGATGGCCTGGTGGCTGATCAGCGCGCTGGTTCAGATCGACGAATATGCTCACCATGAGGTCAGCGCCTGGCTGCTATTGTTTGGCGCAACCGCGGCGTTACTGGTCTACCTTGACCGCCTGCGGGAGTGGAACTGGAGGCCGGCTGCAATCAATGCTGCGTTGTTGCTGCCCGTGTTACTCCTGATCGCACTCTATTCCCTGTTTGACAACGGACGCATCCTGACCACGCCGGACCTTTATTTCTGGATTGCGGTACTGGCGACGAACTACTGGATCATTGAAAAACTCGAAACCGTGGCCTGGCCTTCGTGGGTGAACATTGCTGCACATACCGGTCTCATTGTATTTACGTCGCTGATTCTGTCAGTGGAACTGGTCTGGTTGTTTGAAAACAGATTAGATGTCCCTGGCCAGGGATACTACGCCGTGTTTGCGGTGGTGCCGTTAATCGCTATGCGCGTTGCGCAAACTGAAATATTTCCCGCGATCAAACGCCTGGGTGTGACCCTGCAGCTGAGCATGATAGGCACACTGTCAGGTTTGCTGCTGCTGTGGAACCTCATCATCAACCTGACTAATAGCGGCGATCCAGCACCACTGCCCTATGTTCCGTTTATTAATCCGGTCGATCTCACGCACATTGTTTTCTTCGTGCTGGTTTTGGGCAGTTTGAAGCTGGTCAAGCCTCCGATGAAACTGCAGCGCGATCACATTGTAATCATCCTCGCTGGTTTGTGTTTCATCTGGCTGACTGCGGTATTGATCCGCAGCATGCATCACTATCTCGATATTCGCTTCGATCTGTCGGCGATGTCGGTTGATACCCGGGTGCAGTCCGCGATTTCAATCCTGTGGACCCTGATCGGTATGGGCGCTATGCTATTTGCGTCACGTCGCCAGTTGCGACCCTTGTGGATTGTCGGTGCCGGGTTAGTCGGTGCCGTGTTGATAAAAATGTTTTTCGTCGACTTTGGCGCCAGCGGCACGGTCGAACGTATCGTGTCATTTCTCGTGGTCGGCAGCCTGCTGGTGGCAACGGGATACTTTTCTCCGATTCCACATAGAACTTCGGAGCCTGACCGGGAATACAAAGAGTCTTCGCATGCGTAAATTACTTTACCCGTTGATCATACTGCTGTGGATTGGGTCGGCGCAGTCGCAGGCCATTCCTGAGGACTATGCCTACAAGGCACGACTTGGCGAATCCGAACAGACATTACAACGAGTCGAGTTACCGATTGATGTCATTCTCGCAGTGACGCGTTCCGATTTAGCCGACCTGGCTGTTTTTAATTTCCGCGACGAACCGATACCGCACGCGCTTACACACAGGCCTAAAACCGTTATCGAACACAGGCCCGAACTTCCATTTCATGAATTCGACCGCTACCTGCAGCAGAATTCAAAAACGGTCACCACGCGTCAGCAAAACCAGCAGGAAAATTCATTGTCTGAACTCGAGACTACGGAAACGGTCGCGGTGCAGTCGGTGCGCAAGGATTACCTGATTGAACTATCGGTCGACGGCGAGATTCCCAGGTTCGATCGCATCGAATTGACCTGGAACCACGAGCCCGCCGGCCAGCTGCTCGAAGTCAGGGTCGAGGCCGGCAACGAACTCGATAAACTGCGCGTTATCAAGTCCCGCAAGAGCCTGACCAACCAGGAATCCAAAGACCTCGACTGGCGCAGCATCAAGGGCATCCCCCGTAATAAAAAGTACCTGCGTCTGACCCCGGTAAACGAGGTCACCAGCTTCGAGCTGCAAAGCGTACGCGGGCATTACCGGGAAATCGAGGAAGCACCAGCGTTGACTTATCCAATAGAGCCTGGTGTGACCGAGGAAGACACGGGCCGATTTTACACCTTCGAATTTCCCTCGGTTGTCCGGGCGCAGGCGATGCGAATTGCGCCAACCGATGCCAACCGGGTTATCAAGGGTGATCTTTATGGGATCTGGGGTAAGAACGAGTCCAGGCAACCTATCCGAAGCGGCTACCGTCAGCACAATCTTCGCGCTGACGACGTCAAGCCCAGCAAACCGATCGGTCTGCCTAGCCGCGGCTATAAAAGTATCTGGTTTACCACCCAGGCAGATCTAATCGAAGCACCCCGGGTTGAGCTGATTTACCCCAAATACGAAGTGATATTCCTCGGTGATGACAATGGACCCTATACGCTTGCCTGGGGAAACCATGAAATCAAGGGCCCAACCACCGATTTGACTGGAATCCTCAAGGGCAGCCTGAAACAGGCACAGCATCAGAGCACGCTGGTGACCATTGACGCCATTCAGGAATCCGGTGGATCCTCACGCCTGGCGCCGCAGCCCGCTCTGCCGTGGAAAAAATGGCTACTCTGGACACTGCTGATCCTGGCCGCTATTGTTACCGGACGCATGGCGCTCAAACTTTATCATGAAATGATCTACGCCTAGTCAACCACGTCGCCGCGAGGAAATCAGTATGCGGGATAAACCAGTCGTTCTGGTAACGCGCAAATTACCCGATGCAGTCGAGCAAAAACTGGCGCAAAGCTTTACCACTATCCTGAATCCCGAAGACAGGCTTTTTGGCACCGAAGAATTACTGCAGGTGGCTGAAAACGCGGACGCCATTCTGCCCTGTCATACCGAAAAATTTAGCGCTGAAACCATCGCGCGATTGCCCGCACGGATAAAAGCGATCGCCAACTTTTCGGTCGGTGTCGACCACGTCGACCTCGAAGCCGCGAAGCAAAAACAGATCATCGTCACTAATACGCCCGATGTGCTCTCAGATGCCACCGCCGAAATCGCGATATTACTGATGCTGGGCGCTGCGCGGCGCGCCAGTGAGGGTGAACGCCTGGTGCGCTCCCAACAATGGAAAGACTGGAGCCCGGCTTTCATGGTGGGACGCCAGGTGACCGGTAAGCGTCTTGGCATCCTGGGCCTGGGTCGGGTTGGCCAGGTAGTGGCCCGACGCGGGCGCGGTTTTGACATGACGATCCACTATCACAATCGTAATCCGCTGGACTCGGACCAGGCTGATGATTCGATCTACCATGATAGCGTCGAAGCGCTGTTGACGAATATCGATGTATTGTCGATTCACTGCCCGGCGTCGGAGGCTACCCGTGGATTAATGAACCGCGAACGAATCGCATTAATGCATCGCGACGCTATTCTTGTGAACACCTCGCGTGGTGGGGTTATAGACGATGATGCCCTGGTTGCAGCATTGCAGTCGGGTGTGATTGCAGCCGCGGGGCTCGATGTCTTCAACGGCGAGCCCGATTCGATTCACCCCGGCTACCGGGAGCTCGACAACGTATTCCTGCTGCCGCATATTGGCAGCGCCACCCATGAAACCCGCGACGCAATGGGCTTCAGGGCAATCGACAACTTGATCGCAATATTTAACGGCGACGAGCCCGGCGACCGCGTGGCCTAGTCGCTATTCAGCAACGCTTGAAGAAAACAGTGATCCACCGAGTAAATAACGCTGTAAATCGAGCGTTGCTAACAATATACTCTAACCGCACAATAGATCTGCCCTGCGAGACGACAGCGGAGAGCAATCCTGAACAGGATAATCTGGTATACAATATACAGATATGCTTTAATCCCTTTTCAGTCACTCGCATAGCAACAATAACAGGCACTGGTGATTCGAAATATTGTTCTTCAGAACATGACCCTATGCGTAATCGACTCAATAATAACAATCGCCAGTTACAATTATTTCTAAAAAAATGAGGACACCAGCTATGACCGATAAAACGACATCTCGTCGCAAATTTTTAACCACCGGCGCCGCAACCATTGCAGGCGGAGCAGCGGCAGCTGCATTTCCCAATATTTCAGTTGGGCAAAGTCCCACAGTACTGAAAGTACAGGCTGCCTGGGGCGGCGGTATCTTTCTTGAGTTCGCCCAGGACTACGTTAAACGGGTCAACGAAATGTCGGGTGGTTCGCTAAAGATCGACTTACTCGGCGTGGGTGCGGTTGTCAAAACCGCCGAAATGCAGACCGCGGTTCACAAGGGCGTGCTCGATGGTGCGCACCTGGTAACTGCATACTGGTATTCAAAAAGCCCGGTTGCCTCACTGTTCGGCACCGGCCCCTGTTTCGGCTGGTCAGCTAACGAACTGATGGGCTGGATTCAGCACGGCGGCGGCAAAGACCTGTATTATGAACTAATGCATGACAAGCTGAGACTCGACCTGGTCGGTTTCTTCTCCGGCCCAATGCCAGCGCAACCACTGGGCTGGTTCAAGGAACACATCACCAAGAGCAGCCAGATGAAAGGCCTTAAGTATCGTACCGTGGGCCTCGCGGCTGACGTGCTGCAGGAAATGGGCATGTCGGTAGTGCAACTGCCCGGTGGTGAAATTCAGCCGGCGATGAAGAGTGGCCTGATCGATGCGGCCGAGTTCAACAACCCGACCTCCGACAAGGACTTCGGCATGCAGGATGTTTCCAAGCATTATCACCTGGGTAGTTTCCACCAGTCGCAGGAATGTTTTGAAATAATCTTCAACCAGACACGTTTCAAGAAGCTCGCCAAGGAACACCAGGCGATTCTGGAATACGCTTCCGAGGCGGCATCAGCGGATATGGCCTGGAAAGCGATGGAACGTTACTCGCAGGACCTGGTAGTGCTGAAAGAGAAGCACGGTGTCAACGTTTACAAGACTCCTGATGCGGTTATGGATGACCAGCTCAAAGCCTGGGATATTATCGTCAAGAAATTCAATAAGTCCGATCCGTTCTTCAAGAAGGTCATCGACTCGCAAATGGCCTGGGCGAAGCGGCACGGAGCCTACGCATTGAATAATTCGCCTAACTACCGGGGTGCCTACGAGCATTACTTTGGCAAGCTGTAACAGTCAGTAGAGCTAGTCAGCAGGGCGGTATTTTTAGTACCGCCCTCGCTTTTTCTGTATCAATCTTGATCAATTGACACTTTGGTGGCATGCAATGATGACTCGCATTCTTCACTTCATCGATAGCCTCAGCACGTGGACCGGGAAGGCTTTCGCGTGGTGCATCGTGATCCTGACCTTCTCCACCTGCTACGAAGTGTTCATGCGCTACGTCCTCAATGCACCAACTGTTTGGGCTTTCGATATGAGTGTACAAATGTACGGAGCGCTATTCATGATGGCCGGCGCCTACGCGCTGTCGCAGGACGCGCACGTGCGCGGTGACGTCGTCTATCGACTGTTGAAAATAAAAACACAGGCCAAGATCGACCTGGTGCTTTACATCCTGTTCCTGATGCCCGGTGCCCTGGCTTTGATTTACTACGGTTACGGTTTTGCTGCCGATTCGTGGTTTTACAAGGAGGTCAGCTGGAGCAGTCCATCGCGGATTCAAATCTATTTCTTCAAAACCCTGATACCCGTTTCCGGCACGCTGGTGTTACTGCAGGGTATTGCCGAGGCCGTGCGCTGCGTCATCTGCATCAAAACCGGGGCCTGGCCGCCACGCTTGCACGATGTGCAGGAAACCGAAACCATGCTGATGAATGAACAGGAAGATTTGCGCAAACTGGAGGAAGAAGGGCATGTCTGATCCAGTTGTCGCGGTTTTTATGCTCGGCCTGTTCATCTTCATGGTAATGCTGGGTTTTCCGATCGCTTTCACGCTGATCGCAATGGGCCTCGGCTTTGGCTACTACGCTTACTACGATGCCGAGCGCATGCAGACCATTTTCGACAACCGGATCTTCGATTTATTCGTACAGAATACCTTTTCGGTCATGTCCAACGACGTACTGGTGGCCGTCCCACTCTTCTTATTCATGGGCTACGTGGTCGAACGGGCCAACATAGTCAATCGCCTGTTTTTCAGTATTCAGCTGGCCGCGCGTCACTTACCTGGATCCATGGCGGTTGCGGCGCTGTTTACCTGCGCCATATTCGCAACCGCTTCAGGTATCATCGGCGCGGTCGTTACACTGATGGGTATGCTCGCGTTTCCGGCAATGTTGAAGGCAAACTACGACGAGAGTTTCGCCGCCGGTGTCATTTGTGCCGGGGGCTGCCTCGGTATCCTGATACCGCCGTCGATCATGCTGATCGTCTACTCGGCGATCGCGGAAATATCGCCGCTACGCCTCTATGCCGCGGCCATGTTTCCCGGCCTGCTGCTGGCCGGACTGTACATGGTCTACGTGGTTGGGAGAGCTACCTTAAACCCGGGCCTGGCGCCAAAGCCGAAAGAGGAGGAGGTTCCGTCCTTCGGCAGGATTGCCTGGGAACTAATCACCTCGTTTGTTCCCCTGGCGCTGTTGATCATGAGTGTGCTCGGCGCCATTTTGATGGGTTTGGCTACACCGGCAGAGGCTGCGGGTGTGGGTGCATTCGGTGGACTCTTCCTGGCGGTTTGCTATCGCGCGCTCAGCTGGGAACGCTTAAAGCAGGCGGTTTACTTGACCGCGAAAACCTCGGCTATGGTGTGCTGGCTATTCGTGGGTTCATGGACCTTCGCCTCGGTGTTCTCCTACCTCGGTGGTCACGAGTTGATCAACGAATGGGTACTCTCCCTGGATCTGGGAACGGTTGGATTCCTGATACTCGCGCAATCTATTATCTTTCTGCTCGGGTGGCCTCTGGAGTGGACCGAAATTATCATTATTTTCGTGCCGATCTTCCTGCCGATGCTGGAAACCTTCAATGTTGAACCGTTGTTTTTCGGTATTCTCGTGGCGCTCAACCTGCAAACCTCTTTCCTGACGCCACCGATGGCGATGGCAGCCTATTATCTGAAAGGCGTGGCACCGCCACATATTCAGTTGCTGGATATATTCCGCGGCATTATGCCGTACCTCGTGATCATCATTTTCTCGATGATACTGCTGTATAATTTCCCCGGAATCGCGCTGTGGCTGCCGGTCTACCTGTTTGGACCGGGATAGTCGGCGAACCAGGCTCTCGGTATGGATAAATTCGACCCGACCGTGGCAAACCTGCTCAGCGCCAGCGATGCGCGCGCAGCGATTGAAAGCGGGCTGCTAAGTTCACAGGAGTTGGTGGCAGCGTGCCTGGCGCGCATCGACGAACTCGAAGATTCGATCGGGGCCTGGGCGCACCTCGACCGAGACAAGGCGATGACGCGGGCACGCGAGGCCGACGAGTTTCGTCGTCTCGGACTGGAACTGGGACCACTTCACGGGCTGCCAATCGGAATCAAGGACATTATCGATACCGCCGACTACCCCACCGAGCGTGGCACGGTACTGCATCGAGGACGCCAACCAACGCAGGACGCGACCCTGGTGTCGCTGCTGAAAGAGGCCGGTGCCATCATACTCGGTAAAACCGTATCGACCGAAATGGCCGTTTACTCGCCCGGTAAAACCCGTAATCCACACAATCCCGATCATACCCCGGGTGGCTCATCGAGCGGCTCCGCGGCGGCGGTTTCAGCGGCCATGATCGCACTCTCTGTCGGCACCCAGACCAACGGATCGGTCATCCGACCGGCTTCCTACTGCGGCGTTTATGGTTTCAAGCCCAGTTTTGGGCGCATTTCGCGCCACGGCGTGCTGACGCAATCGCCGCCACTGGATACGGTTGGCGTGTTTGCGCGCAGCCTCGAAGACCTGGCATTAATCGCCGATGTATTGATGCGCTTCGATGGACAGGATCCCGCGATGGCCCCGATCGCCCCGCCCCGCATCGGCAAGGTCCTGGACCAGCAGGTCCCGGCAGATCAGCACTTCGCATTCGTACGCAGCCCGGTATGGGAACAGGTCGAGCAGGTAACCAAGGATGGCTTGCGCGAAATGATCGACGCGGTTAATGAACGCCAGGAAAAGACGATCGACATTCTCGACCTGCCCACCCCTTTCGCCGAATTACACGAGGATCATCGCAAGGTGATGGAAGCTGACCTGGCGCGCAATTTTGCCGATGAATATGAACGTGGCAAAGCGGAATTGAGCAAGGTACTGCGCGAAATGATCGAGCGTGGGCAACAGGTTAGCGCGGGCGACTACGACAATACGCTTGCCAAAATGCAGGATTACGATGCTTTTCTCGACGAGATTTTCGACGAATACGACGCCATCCTGACACCCGCCACTCCGGGCCCGGCCCCGGCCGGCCTTGATGCCACCGGCAGCCCGGTGATGAATACGATCTGGACATTCTGCGGCACACCCGCAATTAATGTTCCTTTACTGCAAAGCCCTGAAGGTTTGCCGATCGGTGTCCAGGTGGTTGGCGCGAAAGACGACGACGCACGTCTGTTTCGCAGCACGCGCTGGTTGCTGGATGTACTGAACAACTAATTTTCCCTATACTGCTGCGACTTACAGAGAGAAAACGACATGGACAACATCATTACCGGAGCAATCGGCGTCGCCATGTTCCTCGCTTTTACGCTCGGCCTGGCCGAATCGATTGGCACGATCCCGTTTGCGGTTATCGTGGTCTCGGTCTGTCTGATGCTGGTAACCGATTACTTCCAATCCGCAAAGGAAGGCCTCAAGGAAGAACGCCAGACGAAATCTAATCCACCGCGGTAAGTCTTAAGTAGTCCGAATCGAGGTCGTCTTCCCGCCGACACGTTGCCCGGGCAAACCCTAGCTCGGATTGAAACACTTTAACAACTGTTGTGCATACCAGTAGGCGAACTTGCCGACACTGGGCTCGAGCGCGCTAAACCTGCCCTGGCGTGCAAACTTCGAATTCAAGCCAACCTGCTGTTGTTCTAGAAACGGCAGGTCCTCATCAAGCGCGGCGTCGATGCGTTGGTAATAATGCACGGCGCGCTCGCTGAAATCGTCGAGCGCCACTGACTCGGCGGGAAAGCAGATGGTTTGAATGACCCGGCAGCAATCGGCTGAAACCGGAAACGCCTGGTAAATCCACATCGAGTCCTGTGACAATGCAAAAGTTAAATTGGGATAAATCCAGGTATAGCGCGTGCCTTTGGCTTCTCGACCCTTCAGCCCACGAGCGTTTGGTAATGCGTACTGCTGCGAATCTTCCATTAACGCAGCCGCCCCTTCGGTAGTGCCAAACTGGGTCGTGTACTGACCTTTTACGGTATCAACCGAGTCCGGCTCCGGGTAAAGCCAGTTAATCGAATCGGGATGCACCATCGGCAGGTGGTAGTACTCGTTAAACACCTCGATAAAGGTTTTCCAGTTACACTGCACCTCGAATTCCCGTATCCGCGTCATCTTCCAGTGACCAACCCCCCAGGACTGATGAAATTCGCCAAAATTTCCCAGCCATTCAACAATCGAAGCGGGGTGATCCTCGAAGCTGATAAAAGCAAATCCCTGTTCGACCGCTACCGTAAATTCGACCAGACCGAATTCGCCGGGATCGAAATCGACCGCGGTTTCCATACGAGGATAGACCTTGAGCCGCCCGTCGAGGTCATAGGTCCACCAGTGGAACGGGCACTTTATTTTCTTACAGTTGCCGTCACCATTCAGCATCTGGCTGCCACGATGCCGGCATGAATTGGCAAACGCTTTCAAAGCGCCCGACTGGTTACGCAGCACAATGAGCGGGACACCGCCAATATCCATGGCCGAGTAATCGCCCGCATTAGGCCAGCGATCGGCGCGCCCCAGGCCAATCCAGCCATGATGAAAAACAGCATCCTGTTCCAGCGCCAGTAGTCCTGCATCGGCGTAACAGGCAGGCGGAATTCCGAGCGAATGATTTTCGTCGGGCAATACTGCAGACAGTTGCTTCAGCAATGCTTCCCGGGAAACCAGGTTCGGCTCTACCGTCATCAAGATCCACTCGATTATTCGACCGCGCGAGTATCTCGATAAAATCAACGTGGCGCAAATGCTATGTATTGCCTAACAGCAGGGTCAATCAGTATGCTGTGCCAAAGGATCGATGGAGGTGCATATGCAGCCGGAAGTAAAGAAAGCTGATCAGGCTATCGAGTTCGAAACGGACGAACACTGCCATATTGCAGAGGTAGCCAATGATCCGGGGGACGAATTGGTTTCCATTGCACGCGCCCGGGTCGAACCGGGTGTGACCACGGCCTGGCACAAGCTAGATAACATATCGGAACGCTATATAATCGTTTCCGGACAAGGGTTGGTTGAAATAGGCGACCTGGAACCCATTGAAGTGCTCCAGGGGGACGTGGTGCGCATCCCGCCAGACATGCGGCAACGAATTACCAATACCGGTCATGGCGATCTTGTATTCTACGCGGTTTGCGCTCCGCCCTTTCGGCAAGACAATTATGTCGGCCTCGAGCAGTAAATTGACCGCTAAACAGGTAATTGAGGGAAATGATGGTACCGGTTGTGTAATAGATGGAATTCTGATGAAACTTAACGACATCCGGATCTGATATGGCCGTGCTCACCGATATCAGCTTGTGGGAGTTGATCAAGCATCTCAAGCAGTGGCTCACCAACCTTAACCGCGCCAGCAATGAACGCCAACGACAGTCCATCGAAGCATTACGCGCCGTCGTGATTGCTGCCAGGCATACGCAAGCCTATGTACGGCGCCTGGACGATACGGCCAGGCAAGATCATTCGCAGGAGGCAAAACTGTCGGAAATGTGGACCGAACTCGGATTCAGGCTGGATGACCTGGGATTGTCCAGACTCGCCAAGCGTTGTGATATCAAGGGCAGATACTGGGCTGATCCTGATCGATTCGACAAGGAGTTTCTGCACAAGGCCGACGTGGGGCTCGAACGCATGGAACAGTTAGCCCGGCAAATGCTGGTTCAATTTGAGCGTAATTAATTACCAGCCATGCTTCTTTGCAATGACAGGTTCTGACAATGATTGACTCAACCCGAAGATTTTCGGATCGCGTCGAAGCTTACATCAAGTTCCGACCCGGATATCCCCCGGCACTCGTCTCGACCCTGCTTGAGAAAACCGGGCTCGACGCAGATGCGGTTGTTGCCGATGTTGGTTCCGGTACCGGCATTTTTACCCGCCAATTACTCGACCAGGGTCTCCGGGTCAATGCGGTCGAACCCAATGCCAACATGCGCCGTGCAGCCGAAGCCCTGCTTTCAGAATATCCAAAGTTTATCAGCATCGATGCGCCGGCCGAACATACCGGCCTCGCGGATAATTCGATTGACCTGGTAACCGCTGCACAGGCATTTCACTGGTTTAACAACGAGGCGACGAAGGCAGAGCTCGAGCGTATTCTCAAACCCGGCGGTAAGCTTGCGCTCATCTGGAATAAACGAAAAATCAGCCAGCCGTTTCAGCAGGCATACCTCGGCATTCTCAACGAGTACGCACCCGAGTACGGTAAGGTTAATCACATGAACCTGAGTGAGGATGATATTGCCTATTATTTTGCCGACGCCAATATGGAATTACTGCATTTCGATAGTAACCAACGACTTGATTTTGCCGGGCTGATGGGCCGGTTGAAATCGGCTTCCTACTGTCCCGCTGAAGATTCACCGCAATATATTCCGCTGGTGACCGAGCTGGTCGCACTGTTTGACCAGTACGCAGCCGACGGTGTCGTTGATTTCGAGTACGATACGCAACTCTACCTCGGCGCGGTCGATTCCACCGAGGATTGTAAGTCATGAGGATAAATTAATGCCGGGACCCTATCGAGGCAGCTGCCTGTGCACCACGGTTCGATTTGAGGTTGATGAATTCGAGCCGCGTACCGGTAACTGCCATTGCTCGATGTGCCGCAAGTTTCACGGTGCGGCCTACGCCACCATCGCCGAGGCACGGCAGGGCCACTTTCGCTGGACTACCGGGGAGGATTCACTCAAAGGATTTACCGCAGACAATGGCACCACGCGGTCCTTCTGCGCGAACTGCGGATCAAGCCTGACTTTTTTCAGTCCTGGCGCGGATCCTGATTTGGTGGAAATTGCACTCGGCTGCTTTGACGATGAAGTTCCGGTACGCCCCGATGCACACATCTATGTTGCATCCGGTGCAAAATGGGCGCTTCCCGAAGACGATCTGCCCCAATACGAAGCCGGGCGTGATAGCACCAGGATCAAATAGTTGAGGCCAGGATGAAAATCTGGGTCGACGCCGATGCCTGCCCGAATCCGATCAAGGAGATCCTGTTTCGCGCGGCTGAACGTACCGGCATCACACTAACCCTGATTGCAAATCACGAGATTCGGATCAAACCTTCGCGTCACATCAGTTTTCTCAGGGTAAAATCGGGATTTGACGTGGCTGACAATGAAATCGTCAAGCGGCTCACCGCCGGGGACCTGGTGATTACGAGTGATATTCCGCTGGCGGCGGAGATCATCGCACACCAGGGGCAGGCGTTGAGTCCACGCGGGGAACTGTTTACCAGCGACAATATCAAGGCCCGCCTGACGATGCGTGATCTGATGGAATCACTGCGTGCCTGCGGCGTCGAATCAGGCGGCCAGGCACCGTTGAACCATGGCGACCGCAAGGCTTTTGCCGATCAGCTGGATAAAATAATTACGCACCAGGACTGATCCCGGAAAATAGATCGATGGCTACAACAATACAGGCGTTGCTGAATCTTGAACTACCGATCATCCAGGCGCCGATGGCCGGGGTCCAGGGCAGCGCACTCGCAATCGCGGTATCAAATGCTGGCGGTCTTGGCTCCTTGCCATGCGCAATGCTGGGCCTCGACGAAATCAGAGCAGAAATTGAGACCATTACGTCTGGCTGCGATAAACCTTTTAACGTCAATTTCTTTTGTCATAGTCCGCCCACCGTGGACGAAGCGCGCGAAGCTCAATGGCGGGCAACCCTTGCGCCCTACTACCGGGAACACGGTATAGGGGTCGACGACATTCCTGCCGGCGTGCGCAGAGAACCCTTTAATGCAGAGATGCTTGAAGTTTTACAGGATTTCAATCCCGCGGTGGTGAGCTTTCATTTCGGATTGCCCGACCAGGACTTACTCGTCGGAGTCAGGGCCATGGGCGCTAAAATACTATGCAGCGCCACCACGATTGAAGAAGCCAGGTGGCTAGAATCGCAGGGCGTCGATGCGATTATCGCGCAAGGCGTCGAGGCGGGTGGGCACCGGGGCATGTTCATGAGCGACGATATTACCAGGCAGATAGGTACCTTTGCGTTATTACCGCAAATCGTTCAAGCGGTAAACCTGCCGGTAATCGCCGCGGGTGGTATCGCCGATGCAGCGGGCGTTGCCGCGGTCATAGGCCTGGGTGCCGCCGCGGTGCAGGTCGGTACGGCCTACCTGTTATGTGATGAAGCAACCACCAGCCCGGTGCATCGTGCCGCATTGAAAGATCCGGGATCGATGCATACGGCACTAACCAACCGGTTTACAGGGAGACCGGCACGTAGCATCGTCAATCGCGTCATGCGAGAACTCGGGCCAATCGGCGAAGTGCCGCCGTTTCCGTTAGCGGCGACCTCGATCGGTCCATTGCGCAGCGCCGCCGAGGCCAAGGGACTGGGTGACTTTTCGCCGCTATGGTCGGGGCAAAACGCAAGCGGATGTCTTGAAATACCGGCCGCCGAGTTGACCCGGATGCTTGCTGGCAATTTACCCGCATAGCAGCAGTAATCGATTACCTGAACTGGTAAACTCTGGCTTTCAAACATTTGGAGGACCAAACGATGGCAGTTTACAAATGTGAAGCCTGTGGCATGACCATCGGCACCATGACTTGCGGCAGCTGTGACAAGGAACTCGAACACGGCAGCATCACGGCCGATAGCGGTGATGAAATCCAGGTATCGAAATGCCCTGACGGCCACGGCATGATCAAATCCCCGATGTGCTGCGGCCAGGATATGACCCGCCTCGACTAAGGGTTAACCGGGGAACAGCCGGCCGCAGAACGTATCGCACAGGAGCATCAAGCTGGAATCAACACTCTCGCTGGCCAGTGTCAGCGCTTTGCTCGGAACGCTAATCGTGCTGGCAATTATTCCAAGTATCAGCGTACTTGCCGTCACAGCGCGCGCAGTGGCCTTTGGTTTCACCCATGGCATGTTTACCGCGCTCGGTATTGTCGTAGCCGATATCATTTTCATTCTGATCGCGGTTTATGGCCTGGCACTGCTGGCCGGGCTGATGGGCGAACAGTTCACGTGGATTAAAACCATCGGCGGAATTTACCTGATCTGGCTGGGTATTTCCTTATGCCGTGCGGATGCAAAAACGCGCAATACCGATGAGATCAAACAGTCATCGTGGGGATCGAGTTTTCTGGCCGGGTTTCTGATCACGCTGGGTGATCAAAAGGCAATCCTGTTTTATCTCGGCTTTTTCCCGGCCTTTATCGACCTTTCGCGTATGACCCCGGCCGATACACTGGCCATTATCGTTATTGCGGTGGTCGGCGTCGGCGGCGCTAAACTGGTCTATGCCTACCTGGCCGATCGTGCCAGCCAGGCTTTTAAAAACACACGCGCAGTGCTTGCAATTAATACTCTCGCAGCCAGCGTGATGATTGTTGTCGGCCTTACCCTGCTGCTGAAAACACAGGCCTGGATATGAGTGTGCAAATTAAAGACCTGGAACTGCTAGACGTCGTGCGCGAGTTTACACTCGCGCATCCACATCCGGCGGTGCAAAGGTTCAGTGATTCAATGCGTGACTGGGGCGATGACTGGATTGCGGTTGAACCTGCCCATCTGCCCGCGGCAAATCTCCTGGCCGGGGCAATCGCCAGTACCGATCAGCATACCTGCCCACTGGTGGAGACCTTCGAACGGCATAAAAACCACCTGTGCTGGGAACAGAGTTATCGTAAAGAGGACGACGTCGTGCCGGATGCAATGCTCGAAGGCTACGCCTTTGCCGAAATTATCGGCAAGCAGGGTCCGTTCGTTAGCGACCGTATCCGTGCCGGTATCGGTATATGGGGACCGCGAATCGTATACCCCCGCCATCAACACCAGGCCGAGGAGATATATATCGTGCTGGCCGGGGCCGCCGAGTTTAAAATCGGCGAGGTAAAGGAAACCCGGTACCAAATCGGCGATGTGGTTTCGGTCGAATCCAATACCTGGCATGGTTTTCGTACCACCGATCAAATCCTCGTAGTTTACTATTTATGGCAGGCCGGCGACCTGCGTCAGACTTCCAGCTTCGGGTAGCCGAACCTTGAGGCGCAGCGGGATAGAAATCATTGCCGACAGTCCGGGTCAGGGAGCGCCCGTCGAACGACAGCATATTTACCACCTGCGTTTGAAAATGTGGCTGAACCGGGGCGAGCCGATTCGCTGGGAGCATCCCTGGGGCCTGATCGATCGCGCGCGGCTCGAAGACGATGGAGAAACGCTGTTTACCGATTTGCGTATCGATCGCGAAAACCTGTTTGTGGGATTGTTCCAGGGTATCGAAGGCATGCGTATCGGGGGTACGCGCAAGTTGAAAATTGCGCCGCACCTGGCTTACGGTAAAACCGGCATCCCCGGCAGGGTGCCCGCAAACGCGGTGATTATTGCCGAAATCGAATTTATCGAAGAAAGAAAACGGGGTATTGAGTAATGAATGATGCCGCAGTAAAGCCTAAGGTTATCGCCTTCGACGTGTTCGGCACCGTGGTCGACTGGCACGGTTCGGTTTCTCGCGAGGTCGCCGCGATGAACCTCGGAGTGGATGCAGATGAATTCGCGCTCGCCTGGCGTGCCGGTTACAAGCCTGCGATGCGCGCGGTCATGGACCAGGGCGAATGGGTGATTCTCGATGACTTACATCGCCGCATACTCGATCAGGTACTCGTTGACTTCAAACTCGACTCGCTGATCGAGGCCGACCGCGAACATCTGAACCTGGTATGGCATCGCCTCGATCCCTGGCCCGATTCGGTCGAGGGGCTTACCCGACTGAAAACGAAGTTTATCGTCTGCTCGCTATCGAACGGCAATATCGGGCTGTTAACCGAAATGGCCAAAAATGCCGGATTACCCTGGGATTGTATCTTGAGCGCAGAGAATTTTAACAAGTACAAACCCCATCCGGACACCTACCTCGGTGTGGTCCGCACCTTCGCCAGTGCCCCCGGCGAAGTCATGCTTGCCGCCGCGCATCACGGAGATCTCGAGGCGGCACGCAACTGCGGGCTTGAAACCGCCTACATTGAACGCCCGTTCGAATACGGCCACAAGCAACCCAAGAATATTGCCCCGTGGTCTTCGAATACGTTGCACGCTACCAGTATCGTTCATCTCGCCGAATTGCTGGATTGTTAAACCCCTGACCACCGGAATAATCATGAGCCTAATCGCCAATACGCCTGAACCACCCTACTACGCGGTAATATTTACCTCGCTGCGCAACGACGATATCGAGGGTTATGCCGAAACCGCCGCCCGCATGGTTGAACTGGCCGCGCAGCAACCCGGTTTTCTCGGGGTTGAATCAGCACGCGAGGAATTGGGTATCACGATTTCCTACTGGACCGATCTCGACTCGATCAGGAAATGGAAGGCTCAGGCCGAACACCGCGAGGCTCAGAAAATGGGGACGGAGAAATGGTATTCGACTTATATGACGCGCATTTCCCTGGTTGAAAGGGACTATGGAAAGTAAAAAAGCTGTCGAAAAAACCTTACAAATTGGTTGACTTTACTCGAATTACCTCTAAAGTTCGCATCAGCTTGAATCTAAGTCTAAAGTTTATTCCCTCTCCTCGAAGTATCTCAGTATTCTCTCGTTCTGCAGTCAATAAGTTATAGCTCTGGTTTCCGGCGACATCGCCTTGTTTAAGGTTTTATTTTTTATTTTCAAATAGGTACATATTATGTCTGAGAAGACTACCGGCAAAGTTAAATGGTTCAACGAAGCAAAAGGTTTTGGATTCATCGAGCGTGAATCGGGACCTGACGTATTTGCACACTTCAGCGCGATTCAGGGCACAGGTTTCAAAACCCTGACTGAAGGACAGCAGGTTGAGTTCACGGTTACCGACGGCCAGAAAGGCCCGCAGGCTGAGAACATCGTAGCCATCTGATGCTTTGCTGATGCCTGGTCAACAGTCGGGCATACAAAGTTTCAAAACTTGAAAGAGCACGGCCAACCGGCCGTGCTTTTTTTATACGCAATCCCCGATCATAAGGGCGATGACACACTGAGCCAACGGGGGACTGACCCGAGTGCTACGAGGTGAAGCATCCCTGTAAAATGACTTGCCTTGATTGCCACCCGAAGATATAAATCATTTGATTAAGCAATCTCTCGGGTAAGTCACCATGAAGCCAGAACGCTGGAAAATACTAAAGCACAAGTTGTTTACCTACCAGGTCGGCTTTACCTCACCACCGCATGACTTTGACGCGGCGCCAAGCGATTTTCTGCGCATCAGTGCGGACAACGTCGGTGCCCATGGACGCATGCTGCACGTGCCTGAATACGAGCATGAGCTAACCCAACGAGTCGATAACTTTCACCTACTTGAAGAATTCGTGCACTGCATGTCGAATAACGGTGCCGATGTCTGCGGACAGGTGGGCACCAACTGGGTACATTGCCAGGGCACGACTCCGGATGAAATCAACGATATCTGCAACCGCATCGGCGATACCTATGAAACCCCGTTCCATATGGCCGGTTACTGCGTAGTTGAAGCGTTGCGTGACATGGGCGCCGAAAGAATCGCGCTGAATTCGGTCTATTACTGGCCCGACTGGCGCGATGGCTATGCCCGATTCCTCAGGGAAGCCGGATTCGACCTGGTTTATTATGCCAATTTCACCGACATGGGCTTTTTTAAAACCCAGCGGGAATGCAACGAGTGCATCTGGATTTTCGACGGCGACCTCGCCTTGAAATCGATGCAATACGTCGTTGAACAGGCACCCGATGTTGATGCCATCGTCGTCAACGGCATGCCCAACTTCCGCCGTGCTGACGGTTTGCCGCAGCGCATCGTATCGCTGGATCGTGAACTCGAAGCCGCGGTCGGAAAACCGATCGTATCTTCGGATACCGCGCTTTACTGGCGCATCTTTAAATCGCTCAGTACCGCCCCGATCGGCAGTCACGGGCAATTGCTTACCTCGTTACAGTAGTAGTCCGCTTGATGCACAAGATACTGGTACTCTGGGCCACACCGCGTTCGACATCGACCGCGTTTGAATGGATGATGCGCATGCGCGGCGACATGACCTGTTTCCACGAACCTTTCGGTGAAGCCTGGTACCAGGGTGAAGACGCACGCTGGCCGCGTATTAAACCGGACACCCCTCGTACCCCGGGTCTCACTTTTGACAGCGTCTGGCAGGAATTGAAATTAGCGGCTGGTAAAGGCCCAACCTTTTCCAAAGATTTCCCACACTACATCGAGCACCTCTGGAGCGATGAATTTCTTGATCATTTCAACCACAGTTTCCTGATTCGTGACCCGGCCAAGGTCGCCACGTCGATGTACAAGCACTGGCCCGACTTCGTATTGAAGGAAATTGCCTTTGTCGAGCAACGCGCGTTGTTCGACCGGATGACCGATAAACTGGGCAGACCGCTCCCGATTATCGACAGCGATGATTTACTGGAAAATCCGCACGGCATCGTTAGAGCCTATTGCAACGCGGTCGGCATTACGTACATGGAGGAAGCGTTGAGTTGGGAACCCGGACAACGCGACGAGGTGAGTTGGTACGACGGCGGCTCGTGGCACGCCAACCTGCGTGATTCCACCGGATTGAAGCCACAGCCACGACAATACATCGATATTTCGGAAACGCCGGATCGGGTTCGGGAAATTTACGAAACCGTGTTGCCCCACTACCAGCATCTTTACCAATGCCGAATTACGGCCTGAATACAGCTCGCCTGAAGCTGATCAAACTGCCGCTATTCGATGCCGACAGTTTCGCCCGCAGAGGCGGATACGACTGGCAATACCCTTGTTCAGGCCAGCAACACGGCTACAATCCCGGTGAAGAAAATGCCATCAAAAGTGCCTGCACCGCCGATAGAGGCCACCGGTGTGCCGAGTTTACGGATATCGGGCAGGCGCATCAGATCCGCGCCGATCAATACTCCCAGCGTGCCGCAGATGTAAGCCATCGGGGCGCTGTTTTCCGGTGCCAGCAGCAATGCCGTCACCGCCGCCGTAACCGGCGCGATGAACACCGGGATACCGATACCGAGGCCGGGTATCGGTCGACTGAAAATCCGACAGCACAGGGTGACGATGGCAATCGCCGGGATCACCTGGATCAACGGCAGTTGATTAGTCATGACCAGGTAAACTGAAAAACTGACTGGAATCAGCGCTCCACCGACGTTAACGGCGATGATTGTCCTTCCCGTGAACGGCATCGGGCGGCCGAACAACAGACCACGAAACATTCGCCTGGCCTCGTCGGATGGCTCTTCTGCCTGTATCGAAAAAAGGGGCAGATTGATTGCGCTGCCCATCAGGGTACAGGCGAGTAACAGCATCGCCGAATGGGTTGACAGGCCCAGTTTGTCGAGCGCTATCGTAAATGCACCCACCTGGATGATGATCACTACCAGGATAAGAATAAAAAGCAGTAACAGAAACTGGTAAGCCGAGAAAGGTGTGCGCATTTACTTGGTTGCCGGTCAGGTGGACCTGGAGAGTATCCCAATGCCGCGCTATGAATAAAAGAACATTTCTGCGTTGATAATCTATAATGCTAAATAATTATTCATCGAATGAACCACATTACGAGTTTTATTATGAGATCAAACCCAGGCATCCCGGTTGCTGCAGTCCTCGCGTTAGTGTTTTCAGGCCCTGGACATGCGGACTTTGTCGGTTTCAGTATCGGAGCGTCCTATTGGTCGCCAGACCTGTCCGGAGAATTTAACAGCGCCGGCGAGGCCAGCATCGATCTGTCGGATGACCTCGACGTCGACGATCCGTCCCAGTCATCTGCGGTTTTAAGCCTAGAGCATCCGGTACCCTTTTTACCTAACATCAGGTATCAGGATATTGACCTTGATAGCGATGGCAGAAACACGCTTAGCGGCAATATTACCTTTGAGGGAGAAACCTACAGCGCGGGTGAAAGCGTTCGCACCACCTTCGATTTATCGCATAGCGACATCGTCCTGTATTACGAAGTACTGGATAACTGGGTAAACCTCGATATCGGTCTCGACCTGAAGCGTTTCGATGGCAAGGTGTCGATGGTCGGAAGCACCAATACCACCACCAGCAGCATCAACATCGACGAGACACTTCCGCTGCTTTACCTGTCAGCAAGATTTGATCTACCGTTTAGCGGCTTCTACATCGGGGCAGATATCAGCAGTTTTAGCATCGACGATAGCAGCGCCGAAGACGCCACCATTAAATTGGGTTATGAATCAGGCAGTGGGCTTGGTATCGAGGGCGGACTGAAGACCTTTTCCATCGAGCTAGACGATGCTGATGACCTCGATACCGATATCGAGTACGACGGTGCATTCATCAACGGATACTTCCACTTCTAGGGATAAAGTAAGACGCCGAATCAGTTTATCTACGGAGTTCGCTACCTCAAGCCCGGCAGCAGACCACTAACACCTGCACCGATAGCGACCAGCGCGAATGAGCCCAGATCGAGTCCCGGCAGTGGTCCTCCACCAACGCCATACAATGCCAGCAGCGCAACTCCAAGGCAAATCATCATCGCGCCCGTTACCTGGCGTAACGGCGATGCACTGGATAGATCGGTACTGCGTGACACTCGCTCCAACGGCGAAAGCAGCAAGGTTAACGGCAACAGCAACACAATTAAAGTCGCCATCCACAGCGGGCGGGAAAACCACCAGGCTAGAGTACCTGGCTCCAGGCCCAAACCCAATCCGTCCGCGAGGTAAAGCAAGCCGATTAACACGATCATTAGCGTGATGTGCCACAGGTACACAGTCATGATCATGCTGTTTATCAACACCGTAGCCGTCCAAAGCCGCAGGTTCATCAATGCCCGCCGCATTGGATTCTCCACCGCCAGCAACAGGCCAAACTGAAATATTCCAAGCGCCACCAGCGTGATTTTCGGCGGTGTGGTATTCGACAAAGCCTGGTCAGGTGAACCGACCATTGCCAATGGATAGGGACCCGGGAAAACCAGTACCCACATGGCCGATACCGCAACCAGCGAATACAGGATAAGCCGCCCCGGGCTACCCATGCGACCGTCCCGCCATGCATACCCCAGGTTGTGGATCGCGAGCCAGACCCAGAAGTAATTACTCCATCCTGCCCAACGCACGTCCGCGGCGAAGAAAGCGACGTCCATCACAACCGCGAGTGTTACCAGTAACCAGAATGACCCAAATCCCAGACGTCGCCAGAACGCGTAAGTGGTCGGTGCCAGTATGACCACCATGATATAGATCGCGAGAAACCAGGTGGGTATCAGGGAAGCCCGTGAAGCCAACTGAATCACTTTCGGGCTGACATCGAGGAAATGCATGATGACCGCGATCAGGGCCCAGACTGCGAGTAAAACCAGCAGTGGCGTGACAAGCCGGTGCAGGCGCCCGGCCAGCCATCCTCCATAGTTAATGCCCTTGCGCTGTGCGCTTTCGAGAGAAACGGCGTTGGCATAGCCGCCAACAATAAAGAATACCGGCATTACCTGGAACAACCAGGTAAGCCACTGGGTCTGGGGCTGAATTCTGAACAGATGCTCGCTCGTTAGTGTGCCGTCGACATAGTAAGCGGTCGTAATCAACCAATGCCCGAGAATGACGATAACGATCGAAACCGATCGCAGGAAATCAACATATCGATTTCTGTCCCGTGGTGTCTGTGCCGCTAAATCGGCCGCCTGAGCCCATATTCCCATTGATCCGCTCCACTTGCTGGATATCCGTGGGTATTGTTGTTGATCCATGATACCCCAGTAACCGCGGTCAGCAAGCTGGCATTGATTTTACAGGCCACAAGCGCTTTGCCCGGGCGCTACCCAAGCTGCTGCGATCATTTGTCATTAGTGAAATCGCAGCTTTCTCGGATATGATTGCCACGATAATCGATTTGATAAACATTGAAATGGCCAGTATCTGGAAACTGCTGCTCTTCGGCGCCGTAATTTATGTCGCAATCATGGCTCTTGTTTACTACAAGCAGTCAAGTCTGATTTATTATCCGAACATCCCGGGTCGGAATCTCGTTGCGACTCCGGAAAACATCGGCCTTGGCTACGAGGACGTCGAATTTACGACCCGGGACGGGATTACGCTGCATGGCTGGTTCATTGCGAATAAAGCCGCCAGGGGGACACTGCTGTTTTTTCATGGCAATGCCGGCAACATTTCCCACCGCCTCGAGTCAATCAATATCTTCCACGAACTCGGGCTTAGTGTTTTCATTATTGATTATCGCGGTTACGGGCAAAGCGAGGGTAAAGTTTCGGAACAGGGAACCTACCGCGACGCCGAGGCCGCCTGGGAATACCTGACCCAAACCCGGAACATTGCCGCCGATAAGGTCATTATCTTTGGTCGATCATTGGGAGCCTCGGTTGCAGCCTGGTTATCCGGCAAGCACACCCCCGCCGCATTGATTATAGAATCCGGCTTTTCCTCGGTTCCGTCCATGGCAAAACGGATTTACCCCTTCTTACCCGTCCACTGGCTCGCGAGTTTCAAATACGACACCGCCCGTTATATTGCGAAGATTTCCTGTCCGGTGCTGGTTGCACACAGCAAAAATGACGAGATCATTCCCTTTGCTGAAGGACTCGAAGTTTTCGAAGCTGCACCTGAAGCAAAGCAGTTTTTGGAAATGCGGGGCGGGCATAATGACGGATTCCTGGTGAGCCGATCAATCTATGTCGCCGGGCTGGGATCATTTATCCTGGAAAATCTAGAATAGACCGGAATTCACAGTTCCGGCTTTGGAAAATCGGTCTGCTTCGGAGGCATCACCTGTATCGCTATACTTTGTTTAATACCCCGATAGTAAGCCAGTTCTTTTACGGATTGTCGTGGCTGTGGTTGCGCGTGGCGGGCTGGAAAATCAAGGGCTCCCCGCCCCTTGAACCCAGGTTTGTCATAATCGCCTATCCCCATACCAGCAACTGGGATGTACCTTTCACGATTGCGATCTGCATGATGTACCGGTTGAAGATTTACTGGATGGGCAAAGCCAGTTTATTCAAGGGTCCAATGGAGCCCGTCATGAAATGGCTGGGAGGGATACCGGTAAACCTGGATCAATCACAAAACCTGGTGCAACAGACAATCGAGGCTTTTAACCGTTCAGACGAACTTGTCATCGCAATTGCACCGGAAGGAAACCGGTCTTACGTTGATCGATGGAAGACCGGTTTTTATCATATTGCTGCAGGCGCTGGGGTGCCGATCGCCCTTGGTTTTCTCGATTTCGGAAAAAAGGAAGGTGGTTACCTGGCAAGTTACTTTCCGACTGGCGACGTCGACGGGGATATTGCCTTAATCCAGGCGCGGTACGCGGGCATAGTGGGGAAGTACCCCGATCAATCGAGATAGCTGTAACCGTTATTTCAAGACCGTTTGATGTTCCAGGTTACGAAATGATAAGGTTTCGTCCTGCATTGCAACCCACAGCTTCTCCCGGAGTCAGGAAAATACAATGTTGAAGATGATTGCAATTATAACCATCGCCCTGATTCTGCTTATTATCGCGACCCTGTTTGTGCTTGGTTTCATGTCAAAATCCGACGAGGCAAATGGGTTGGTCGAGGGTCGACTGTCACAATGTCCAGACAAACCCAACTGCGTTTGCAGTGAATTCAAGGCGGATACTGATCACTTTATCGAACCACTGGCAATTTCGTCAGAAGATGCGGCCGATGTTATGTCCCGGCTTGTATCGGTCATTCGAGAAATGGGTGGCAACATCCGGCAGGAAAACGATGATTATCTCGCTGCCACTTTCACATCGGCAATTTTCAGATTCGTGGATGACCTTGAAATCAGGATCGACCGGGAAACTAACCTGATCCACTTGCGCTCGGCCTCGAGAGTGGGCCACGGTGATCGCGATGTCAATCGAAAGCGAATAGAGCAGCTTAAAAGATCCTTCCGCTAGATTTAACTTCAGTGATAGTGTGGATAGCGATAATGAGGCCAGTGATGGTAATACCGGAAATCATAATACCAGTAGGGTGGCGGATAGTAGTAAGGATCACGGATCTTGGACCTGGCTTTCCACAGGTAAGATCCCTCCACGGCCACAATCGGGAACAGGTATTCATGCTCACCGATCGGTCGCTCGGCTTTGCCTTCGATGGTACCGACTACGGTTAACGGTCGACCAACTTTGTACACCACCGGGTCGACGAATCCTTCGAAGCTTGCGATGAAGCGTCCATCGCTCTTGTCATTCGATCTGGGCTTGCCGTTATCGAACAGTTTATGACGCACCAGTTCGATCCAGGTTTGACTGGCCTTGTTCTCCACCTTGGTGATGACACCACCCCAGCGAACTTCGGCACCCAGGAAACTGTCTATGTCCATTCGTACCCGCGTCAGCGAGGGATTCTCGGCCGGAATCTTGCTGATCGCTGCCGGCGGCTTGCTCGCGCAACCCCCCAGCAGCACCAGCATGACAAGAGTTATGTTAAGTTTTCGCATCATTGTTTCATACAACCATGAATCCCGGCCTGCCGGGATGACTCATATCAAATTTGTGTGAAAGTCAGACCGGCAATCGGGATTTCAGTTCAAGTCGGCAAAAAACACCTTGGTCACCTCTTCGCTGATATCCCAGATAACGCGTTCTCCTTTGCGCGTGAAAACGCTGTCCCCGGGCCCACAGGAAAATGTTTCACCACCAGTCCGGGTCAGGGTCAGTCGACCGCGAATAATAGTTTGTAGCTCGTCACCGAGTTCCGTACATTCGAACGCGCCCTCGGTGCAGGACCAGATTCCGAGGCGATGCGGTCCACCGTTGGCACCGTGGTCGAGCCGACCCGAGGCGCGCGGGGTACCACGCAGAATCTTGTAATCCGAGGCCGGATTATCAAACGGCCAGGGCTCCAGGTCGTACTGTAATTCGTTCATTCCATACTTGTGCATGCTGCTTCGCTCCGGCTGACTCGAATGGATATTGCAGGGTCAGCAGTATAACGGATAGTGCGATTGTCGGGCTTGAAAATAAATGCGGCTGATACAATGCCTATGTTATTGTCACGGCTTCAGAATAAAATCAACAAGCCCGGGTTTTTCAGATTGTCCAGCCAATCCAACGCCGCCTCGCTTATGTCGCGCGACTCGATGGGGTACGTCTACATGATGTGCACCGCAACCGCGGTCATCTTTTTACCAACTTCGGCAAAACCGGTACGCCCCGCGTCATGACGACCTGGCAAAGCGCACTGCACGGAGTACGTACCTCCGGGGATTATTTCCTCTCGACTTTCATTTTCGGCGTCATGTTCGGCATTACCGCGGCTGCGATCGGCATCGAGAACTGGCACGCAATGTTAATGAGCGCGTCGGTATTCACCGCCTCCGGCCAGTTCGCGGCGCTGGAATTCTGGCAGGCACCTTTACCGTTCGGTACGATTGCGTTATCGGTGGCGCTGGTCAGTTCGCGTAACCTGCTGCTCGGCATGGCGATGACACATCATTTTGACGGGCATAGCCTGCGACGGCGTATCGTCTGGTTGTTCATGCTCAATGACCCGGGCGTGGTCAACAGCTTCCGCATGGACGATGACGTCGACCGCCTCGGCTACGTCACCGGCTACGGTGTGTCGATGATGACAAGCTGGCTCTGTTCCACCTTCATTGGACTCAACGCTGCACATTGGTTTGCAGCCATGGACCTGGGTGCAGTCGATTTCGCAGGGCCCCTGGTGATGGCGACCATGATGATGCTGTTTTTCAAGGGCTCCAAATCACGGCCGACACCGTGGATCGTGGCTGGCGTTGTCGCGCTCGTCCTGTTTGAACTGGGTGCCGCTGACTACCTGATTCTGCTGGGCTCGGTGTTTGCCGGTATGGGGGTCTCGATAGTGCAGGTGCGCCGCGCTTATGGTTGAAGCCAACGCAACCCTGGCTGCAATCGCGATGATTGCGGTTATCGTCTACCTGACCCGGATAACCGGCTATTTCATCGGTCTGCAGTTACGCCATATTCGAGGAATACAGCCGGTACTCGAGGCACTGCCCGGCTGCGCTTTCATGGCGATTCTGGCGCCTGCGGTCAGGCAGGGCAGCGTCAGCGAAATCGTGGCGATGACCTGCGTGGTATTAATCATGTGGCGCAGCAACAACGTTGTGATCGCAACCGCGACCGGCATGGCAGTTCTACTGCTTGGCGGCCCCTACCTCGACGCCGGTTGATTCCGGGATATCGAGGGTGGTGCTGGTATTGTTGGTGCCCACCCGGTGAACTTTCCAACAGACGCCGAACCAGAAATAATATCAATCCGATTGACTACCAAACTCTTTCGCCAGCGAATCGACAACACCCCTGATGATCTCAATAAACAGATCCGTCCCCGCCTGGTCATTGGCACGGCGACATGCATTTAATCCCGAAAGTGCGATATTGTAGGCCGCGTGATAATTGCCTCTGTCGACAAAATCATGAATCCGTTTCGTCTCTGTTTCGATGTTCATTTTAAAACCTGCAAACTCACCAAAAAAGCACGGGATTCGACACAATATACCAAACCGGTATTGCATCACAAACCCTGGCTGCCGGACTCCATGAGAAACGAGAAAATCTAATCGGCAAGCGGCAACACCGTTGAATACTTCACGCGTTTTAATACGAATGTTGAGCTGGCCGCACGCACTGCGTGATGCTTCAGTATTTCGGTGTTGAGGAAGTCCGTGTAGGAATCCATATCATGCGCGATGACTTGCAGCATGTAATCACGTTCACCCGACACTGAAAAACACTCGAGCACCTCGGGCAGGCGACGCACGTGGTTCTCGAATTCGCGGCGATTTTCATCGGTATGCTCGGTCATAGCGACCAGCAGTAACACCTCGATCCCGAAACCCGCCAGTTTCGGATCGAGCAATGCGACTTTCTCCCGAATCAGCCCGGCCTTCTCGAATTCCTGAATGCGCCGCCAACAGGTTGAGCGCGAAAGGCCGGCCTCCTCGGCCAGGTCGGCCTGGCTCCGCGTGACGTCGCTTTGCAGCACTTGCAGCAGGCGGCGATCACTTTTTGAGAGCTTCATGGGCGATTATCTCTAATTATTTTATAAACTGATCAATATGTTTCAAATTATAATATATTAAGTCACCATTTGGGCACAAATTTCATAAAAATTGGACATAATGTTGTAATTAAATTTGCGTTATGGAGCAAGTCGTGCCAGATGCCTTTGACAACCCCATGGGACTCGACGGTTTCGAGTTCGTCGAATTCGCCGCACCCGATCCGAAGCTGCTCGAGACAGTTTTCCATTTACTGGGTTTCGAGGCAGTTGCCCGCCATCGTTCAAAGGACGTTACGCTGTATCGCCAGGGCGGCATCAATTTCATCATCAATAACGAGCCGCAAAGCCACGCGGCCTATTTCGCACAGGAACACGGCCCTGCTGCCTGCGGCATGGCATTTCGCGTTAACAACGCGCACCACTCGTATGCGCGCGCACTCGAACTCGGCGCTCAGCCTATCGATGTTCCGACGGGACCGATGGAATTACGCCTGCCCGCGATCAAGGGTATCGGTGGTACACCGCTTTACCTGATTGACCGGTATAAACGGGGTAACACGATTTATGACATCGACTTCGAGTTTTTCGACGGCATCGAACGGCGTCCACAAGGCTGCGGCTTTATCGAGATCGATCATCTCACACATAATGTTTATCGCGGTCGCATGGATTACTGGGCCAGTTACTATGAAAACCTGTTCAACTTTCACGAGAGTCGTTACTTCGATATCAAGGGTGAATACACGGGCCTGTTTTCAAAGGCAATGGTGGCACCGGACGGTCGGATTCGCATCCCGCTCAACGAAGAGTCATCGAAAGGCACGGGGCAGATCGAGGAATACCTGATGGCGTTCAACGGCGAAGGTATCCAGCACATCGCGCTGTCCTGCGACAATCTCTACGAGTGCTGGGATCGGTTACAGTCCCGCGGCATGGAATTTATGACGTCACCACCGGATGTTTATTACGAAATGCTCGAACAGAGACTGCCCGGGCACGGCGAACCAGTCGATGAACTCAAGTCGCGCGGCATCCTGCTCGATGGTTCAACCGAGGACGACGATCCCCGCTTGCTACTGCAGATTTTTTCGACCAACATGATCGGTCCAACTTTCTTTGAATTCATTCAACGTAAAAAAGACGAAGGCTTCGGTGAAGGCAATTTTACAGCCCTGTTCGAGTCGATTGAGCGCGATCAGATCGCGCGCGGCGTAATTGACAAAGGGTAATATATAGCGAGGATTAACCAGTGGAATTGAAACGTATTCACCACGTGGCTTACCGCTGCAAAGACGCCAGGGAAACTGTCGAGTTTTACCAGCGTGTCCTCAACATGGACTTCCAGATCGCGTTTGCCGAAGACAGGGTACCCTCGACCAAGGAACCGGATCCATACATGCACGTGTTTCTCGACGCCGGGATGGGTAACGTACTCGCATTCTTCGAACTGCCAACGAAGAAACCAATGGATCGCGACCGCAATACGCCGGAGTGGGTGCAACACATCGCGTTTGAAGTCGAGGATTATGATGCACTGCTAACTGCCAAAACACATATCGAGTCTCAGGGTATCGAGGTCATCGGGCCAACCAACCACGGTATCTTTCAGTCGATCTACTTCTTTGATCCAAATGGTCATCGTCTCGAGCTCGTCGCCAACACACAGACGCAGGAGCAGATCGAGGAACTGAAGCGCATCGCACCGGCGATGCTCGAAGAGTGGAGCGAGACCAAAAAAGCACCCCGCCACGCGGCCTGGTTACATGAACTCGAGTTCACGGGCGACTAGCCATGAAGCTGGCCTCGTTGAAAAGTGGTCGGGACGGAGAACTCGTTGTCGTTTCACGAGACCTGAAAACCTGTCGCTCAGCAGGCAGTATTGCGCCAACGCTGCAGTATGCGCTCGACAACTGGGATGATCTTGCCCCCGCTCTTGAAAAGGTCGCCGTAAAAGTTGAACAGTGGGGAGATGAATTCGATCAGGCCGCCTGCGCGTCACCGTTACCGCGTGCTTACCAGTGGACCGACGGCTCCGCCTACGTCAATCATGTCGAGTTGGTGCGCAAGGCACGCGGGGTCGAGATGCCGGAAAGTTTCTGGACCGATCCGCTTGTTTACCAGGGTGGCTCGGATTCGTTTATCGGGCCTCGCGATGCAATTCTTGCCGCAAGCGAAGACTGGGGCATCGACTTCGAAGCCGAAGTCGCGGTGGTGACGGGTGACGTACCGATGGGTGTCAGTGCGGAAGACGCAGCGCAGTATATACGCCTGGTCATGATTGTGAACGATGTTTCATTGCGTAACCTTATCCCGGCAGAACTGGCCAAGGGATTCGGCTTTTTCCAATCGAAACCATCGAGTGCCTTCGCACCGGTCGCCGTCACGGTCGACGAACTGGGTGATGCGTGGCAGGACAACAAGCTGCATTTACCATTGTTGTCGTTCCTGAATGGCGAACGTTTTGGTAAACCCAATGCCGGCATCGATATGACGTTTGACTTTGGCCAGCTGATTGCACACGCGGCAAAATCGCGGCCGCTTACGGCAGGCTCGATCATTGGTTCGGGCACTGTGTCGAACAAGCTCGACGGTGAGCCTGGCAAACCGATTGCGGAGGGGGGTGTAGGTTACTCGTGTATTGCCGAGCTTCGCACTATCGAAGCAATCGACCTGGGCGCATCGAAAACCTCGTTTCTAAACTTTGGTGATCGTGTCCGCATCGAAATGCTCGACGCGACCGGTGCTTCGATCTTTGGCGCCATCGATCAGGTGGTCAAGCATCACGAGGTTTGACCGTGCATTAAACCGAGGTAACACCATCGGATCGATCCAGGCCAGGCTATTTGAATTTACTCAGATGGATGACGATTTTAATTCGGCTGGCCTTGCGCCGAATTTTTGTCAATCTCGCCTCAAGATTCGTTATTTCTTTCTTCAGGAAAAGCAATCTGTGCGAGGAAGGGTCATCCGCCTCCAGTTGCGCAAACACTTTTCTCGACTCATTTATCGATCTGATCAGCTTGGTTTCATCGATAGCGAGACCCAGACAGGTTAAAAGGCGACCTGTCGATGTTGGTTCAATTTGGGGGGAGATATCCATAAGCACCTCGTCCCTGTTCCTGATAACACCCCATACTACACAGGCCAATGAAACATCCACATCACCCATATGGGTTAAATTGACCGGAATACTGCATGGGCCTCTACTTGCGACCAGTGGTCATTATTCCGGCGAAAGCCGGAATCTATTAGTGGTGCTGCAGGAAACTCAGCCGGGCGTGGCCCGGGTATGTTTTGGCTAAGCCGTTGAATGGGATGCCGGCTCTGGGGTCGGTTCGGTGGCCTTGCCAATTTCGATGCGCTTGCGTGTGCCCTCGCGTTGAAACTGGTTGGCTTCATCGGGTAATTCCTGTGCGAGTTCGGCAATCCGCAAGCGTTCGGTTTGCGGTACGATACGCCCGGCATCCCTGAGGCCCTGGTGACGTGCCCAGGCCGCGTATTTCTTATTGACCTGGTGGGGTTGATAAACGCTGACGGTATCCGGAACGATATCGTATTCGAGCGTTAAAGCGCCAGCCGCCGCAGCGGCCGCGATCAACGCCTCGCCGGCCTGGGTGCGCGCGATGATCGCGTTGATCCCGGGATCGTCGACACTCCCCTCGCGCGTTGGCGAGCCACCGATCCAGGTATCCAGGGCGGCGATATCGGCCGCCTCGCCAATCGCATCCGGACAGATCTTGCAGCGGAACGGCAGCTGCCAGGAGGTCTCGTCTTCACCCCAGTAATCGATGTAATGAAATTCCTGTACCCTGTCTCCGCTCTCGACCCGCGTCGGTCCCGGACAACCGCGACCGCGATATCGCAATGCGGTGACCTTGTCCGGATCGATACCCATGCGCTTGTAAAACTCGATCGTTCCCCGGGGTGTACCGTAACCACCGCAGACCAGTGTCAGCCAGTACTTGACCTGTTGATCGACACGCTCATCGAGCCTGGCGTAATTCCTGAGTGCCGAGACATCGCAGGGTTTACCGATAAAGGCAAAAGACTGGTTACGATCAAGCACCTCACCGATGTCGATAAGCGGTGCGGCAGGGCCATAGCGTGAACCGGCCGCTTCTATTACATCGGCCTCGGTGAAGCTTAAAGTGCGATCACCAAAGCTCGGTTCGTACGCGGACGTCTTGACGTGCAGGATAAAATCCACCCGTTTTGATTCGAGCAGATAAATTCCTAACGCGGTCAACACACCCCCGGTGGAACCTTCGAAGCGCACTTCGGGATCACCCGCCCAGGCGCGTACCATGCGCCGCCATGGCCCCCAGACATTATCATGGCGCGTGTCCGGTTCGATCAATCGCTCAGGCAAACCTTCGACACGGGTGCCGGGACAAACCGCGTAGATACGATCGACAGTTTCATGGTCGAGCTCAGCTTCAATCACTGGCGTCAGGTAACCATTCAGCGTCTTGGTGACCCGAACCCGATCCCTGCCCGCCACCGACTGACATAGCCCGCAGCCGATACAAAGCCCCTGCTCGACGATCGCGTTCAGGCGTTCAACCGGAGTCTGGCTATCACTCATAACCCGCTCCCATGGCTTCGCGCCAGAGCTGTTGAATCGCAGCCACGGCATGTTCGGAATACTGAGATTTTACGGCATCGATCATTAACGGACCGGACTCGTAAGCGCGGCTACCCAGACCCTGTTGCACCTGCGCCATAACTGCACTGTCCTCGCTGAAGGTGGTTGCAGCGTGATGCCTGATTAACTCCCTTTCCCAATCGGCCAGCGTTGCGCTCGGGAAAAACCAGTCGACGGTAAGATGGGTGCGGTCGACACCCAGCGGCGTCCATTTCCAGCAATGCACCCGGCCGCCCGGGTAACTCTGGAAAGCGAAATTCGGCCATAGCCACCAGGCGACAAAGTCCGTCGCGTCCGAATCTTCGAACTGGTAAACCCTGCTGTCTCCGGGTTGGGAGCCTGACAGGTGTTTCTGGGATTGCGCGAAAATCCGGATGCGGTAGGAATTCATATCGAGTACCCCCGTGGTCAGTTCCTTGTGAATCAGCTCACAGTGATAGCACTCGGAATAATTTTCGATTGCGACCTTCCAGTTACAGTCGAGTAAAGCCTCGGTACGATGTACAAAAGTTAATTCAGGCAGCCTGGGCGCATAGGCACCGAGATCGACCAGCAATTCGGGCGCCAGTTCTTTCAGCGGTCGCGCATCATCATCCAGATTAATAAAGACCAGCCCGTGCATGATCTCTACCCGGCAAGCCCTGAGGGCGTAATTAGAGGTCTTAAATCCGGCGACATTTTGGGCATTGGGCGCGGAAACAAGCTCGCCACGGGTATTGAAGGTCCAGGCGTGATAAGGGCAGGCAAAGCGCTTTTTGCAGCCTTCCGCTTCAAGCAGGCGTGATGCACGGTGCGGACAAACATTGTAAAAAGCGTTGATCGTGATGTGGTCTTCACGTATCACGATAATGCTTTCCTTTGCCAGTTCACAGACGACGTAGTCACCCGGTCGAGCCAGCTTTTCGACGTGACAGGCATATTGCCAGGTCGATGCAAATATTAGCTGCTGTTCGGCATCGTATATCCCGGGATCGATATAAGCCTGTGCCGTCAGGGATTGAATTATTGCTGCTTGCTGCTTGCTCATATCCAGTCCCCCACAGGCTAATTATTACCGATTTGGTCTCGCAGTAAGCGTCGAGTCCAGCCATCTCCACGGCCTGTCCCATACCGGGTGATGCAGCGCTCAATCAACCATCGAGCCCAATTGTAAGCATAGTTAGCTCTCGATCAACAAGCTGTATATCAATCGAAACGGTAACACTCAGGAGACTGCTTTTTGCTGGTACAACAGACGACGCCTTTGCTTGATCCAGTCGTCACCCTGTGCGGTGCCATCGTGATAGGTTTTAAACCATTGATCCCACGGTGTTTCAAAGGTGCCGTAGTTACAGTCGAAATAGCGATGATGCAGCTGGTGGAAGAAATCGCCCATGCGAATTTTAATGTGTTTGCCAAGCACCAGGTTCTCGAACCCGGTATGCGAGGTTACCGCGGTCAAGGCATGGAACTGCAAAATGAAAATTGCATGAATCGGGTGAGAAAATATAAACAGGAAGATTAATACACTGGTCAGCCAGATCGAGTGCTCGATCGGGTGCATCGCCGGTCCCGACCAAGGACCGGTATTGGTGTTCTTGTGGTGCCAGCTGTGTGCAATCTTGTACAGGAAAGGCACGTGCAGCAGGCGATGTTGCCAATAGAAGTGAAAACCGGCCCACCAGGGGGTGACAAACAGCAGCAAGATAAACCAGGCGGGATTATCGCTGAATGCCAGGTAAGGCGCGATGCCGTTGGCGTAGGCCCACATCATTAAGACTTCGTAAGCAGTCCAGAAACCCACCGCGCTGGTCAGTACCCAGAACATGTTGTCCCAGACCTGGTTATTGAAATGAAACTGTTTCGAGTTACGCGCGAGGTCACGCGGATCATACTTGCCTTCATCGCCCTGCTTGCTGAAAGTGTACATATACAGGTGCAGGCCACCTGCAACCAGCAGCATCAGCAGGAAATTGCGCAGCCAGATTTGTGCAATCCAGTCGAAAGCGAATTCGCGGCAACGCTCCAGAGAAGGAGAAAAATAAAACCAGGTAAAAATCGAAAGTCCGAGTACGTAGATACGCACACTGAACGGACTCCAGGATGCCGCGATGTAACGCAGGATCTTACCGGGCTGCGGCGGCCAGTGATAAAACGGCGCCATCTGGTCGTCGAGGTCTGGATGAAAATGCCACTTCCGCTTGCCCTTTGGCTGGCCCGCCGTGGTTGTTTCAGTCATGCCTCACCTTCAATTATCACACAATTAACCTGCGCGGCAGTGTGTTGAAAACCCGGCCTTGAATCCAATGATATTTTTCGATTGCATGCCTTCGAAAATCAGATATCACGCGGTTGACATGTATGGCGCAGCCGGCTCGCCGGGTAGCAAATCGATCAACGCCATTTCCCAATCCAGGTAGGCGCGATTTTCGGCCATCAAGGCTTCATGATTACTATAGTCGCTGGGGTCCAGATCGCGAGTTTCAACTGGACTCGCAACACTACCCGGCCCGAATTCCAGATTCTCCTTGTCGTCGTCCAGGGAAAACACGAATACACGCCGCCAACCCATGCGTCTCAACCAGACCGCGGTCGTAATCGCTCTGACCCGATCACCATCGATCAGGATAACCGTGGCATTACGCACCACCAGGTAGCGATCAACATTCTGTACTAAATGTCCACCCGGCACATGGATCGAACCCTTGATATGCCCCGCCTCGTATTCTTCGCGACTGCGCACATCGATCAGGTAACGGCTGCGATGTGCCTGTACGGCAATCGAGCTGACACGATCGATGTACCAACGCGCTGCCATCTGCTTCGCGGTGGCGCGAATCGTCGGCAGCGCATCGGGCGCCGGTTCAGGAATTGACAACTGGTTGCCGTGTTCAAGCTCAAGGCCTTCGAACTGCCAGGCCATGGTGCCATTTTCGAGCGCGTAGACTCGTTTGCAGCCCGCATCAACCAATGTCTGTGCGCCGATAATACTGCGGGTTCGTCCGCCGCAATGCACCACGATCTCGGTTTCGGGATCGTCCAGTGGGAGCACCCGGTAAATCAGCTCGGCGCCCGGGCACAGCATCGCTCCCGGAATGCAATAGCTTTCGTGTTCCTCGGCAGTACGCGAATCGATCAGTAGCAGTTTGACGCCGTTTTTCTGTCGATGGCTTAACTCGGCCGCTGTCATCGCCGGTGTCCCACAAAACTTTTCGATAAATTCACCAAAAGCTTTCCCAGGCACGCTGACACCCGAAAACACGGCACCACCCCTCTCTTTCCAGGCGGGGATACCGCCATGGAGAACCGCGATATTCGAGTAGCCGCAGGACGCCAGTATTTGAGCCGCCCGTTCGGCTTCGCCGCCACCGGCGTCGCATAACACGCACAGGGTATGCGCAAGCGGTACCGCTGATTCAATCGATTGTTCGAGCTGGTTTACGGGAAGATTACTGGCAGCCAACAGGTGTCCCGACGCAAAATCCGCTGCATCACGCGGATCAATAACGGCGAACTCGGTATCGCCGCGAAACAGCATCCGAAACTTGTCGATTGATACTTGCTCTATCGTGTTTCCATCGTTTGTCATTCCGTCCAATCCTGTCATCGGGGCGGGCGGCACGACCGCAATACATCGATACCCGCCGGGGTGAGTTCCCGCTTTACCATGAATGCCGCAGTCCGACGTATCGGCTCCCGAACCCGGCCAACCGGCATTATAAACTTAGTGACTCTGAATTCACCTTTAAATACTATTCCTGCTTTCGGCGTGGATATCAAATATGACCGCTCCAGCTACGATGCGGGCAGTGGTGCTAACCGGGCACGGCGGTCTCGACAAACTCGAGTACCGTCAAGATTGGCCGATGCCGGTGCCCGCAGAGGGCGAGGTACTGGTCCGCGTTGCGGCCTGCGGCCTTAACAATACCGACATCAACACGCGCACCGCCTGGTATTCCAAAATGGTAACCGAGGGCATTACCGATGCTGCCGGCAAGGATGGATTTGCCGGCGCGGATACCGCTGCCGTCAGCTGGGGTAGCACCGCAATAAAATTTCCACGCATCCAGGGCGCCGACGTTGCCGGTAAAATTGTTGCGGTCGGGGACGGCGTCGAGATCTCACGCATCGACGAACGCGTCATTCTCGATCCCTGGATTCTCGACACCGGTGACTGGCTCGATGCATCACGTTCGCGTTATTTCGGTTCCGAGTGCGACGGCGGTTTTGCCGAGTACACGACGATACGCAGTGAAAACGCCATTCGTATCAACACCCGACAAAGCGATGCCGAACTGGCAACCTACCCTTGCGCATACACCACCGCCGAGAACCTGATCGCGCGTACCGGGTTGAAACCCGGCGAGACAGTCGTGGTTACCGGAGCTTCTGGCGGTGTCGGCTCCGCAGCAATCCAGCTATGCCGCCTGAGAGGGGCTCGAATCATTGCCATCGCATCTTCATCCAAGGCTGATTTGCTGAAAAAGCTCGGGACCGATCAGGTTATTGACCGGGATACCGACAACCTGGAGCAGGCGATTCGCGATGTGGCCGGGGGATCGGTCGATGTCGCGCTCGACGTGATCGGTGGTTCGACATTCACGCCGTTGATCAATGCGCTGCGCCAGGGCGGACGCTACTCCAGCTCGGGATCGATTGCCGGTCCGCTGGTCGAGTTCGATTTACGCCAGCTGGTTTACAAGGATCTGCAGCTGACCGGGGCTACCATCGTGCCGCCGGGTACAATGCAGCGACTGGTCAATTTAATCGAACAGGATTTACTCAAACCACTGCTGGCGCAAACCTTTCCGCTCAAGGAGCTGGCCAGGGCGCAAGAAACCTTCCTGCAGAAAAAGCATGTTGGTAACATTGTTGTTGAAATATGAAAATTACTGATAGCGGTACAGAATAAAGTGGAACAATTTGCAGCGATCGATCTGGGTTCTAACAGCTTTCACCTCGTCGTAGCGCGCGAGGAAGAGAACGCATTGACAATAATCGACCGCGAACGCGAAATGGTGCGACTTTCAGCCGGGCTGGATCAGGCCAACCTGTTGACCGACGAAGCCAGCGAACGGGCGCTCGACTGCCTGGCCCGTTTCGGCGAAAGACTACGCGGCCTCAAGTCCGATAACGTGCGCGTGGTCGGCACCAACGCATTGCGTAAAGCCAAGAACTCAAGGCAATTCATCGCAAAAGCGGAAAAGGCGATGGGATTTTCGATCGAAATAATTTCCGGGCTGGAAGAAGCGCGCCTGGTTTATCTCGGTGCAGCGCAAACGCTGCAGGGTGACCGGGGACGGCGCCTGGTGGTTGATATCGGTGGCGGTAGCACCGAGATTATCGTTGGCGACAAAAGCGAACCGGTATTTCTTGAAAGCGTGTACGTGGGTTGTGTCAGCAGTAGCGAACGATTTTTTCCCGATAACAAATACAACCACTCGAACATGAAGCAGGCAATACTGCGCGCAGAGCTCCAACTCGAAACCTGCCGTAAAAAATTGAAGTCGTTTGCGCCCGATGACTTTATCGGCACCTCGGGAACCGCCCGTGCCATTGACAACGTGTTGCGCGAAAATGGCTGGAGTGAAACCGGTATAACGCGCAAGGGTCTGGATAAGCTGGTCAATAAAATAATCAAGGCGGGCAAGCTCGAAAAACTCAAGATTGATGGCCTCAGCGAAGAACGCCGACCAGTATTCGCCGGTGGCGTTGCCGTGATGACAGCAATATTCAATTCCCTGGACCTAGAATTCATGAGAGTTTCCGAGGGTTCATTGCGGGAGGGTGTGTTGCATGACCTGATTGGCCGGGTGCTTTACGAAGACCGGCGCGCGATTACTGTATTTGACGTGATGAAGCGGCATCATATCGACATTGACCAGGGCGAGCGGGTTCGTCACACCACGCTGGCGCTATTCGACCAGATCCAGGAACATCAGGGCTTGTTAAATCGTGAGCGGCGGTTGCTGGGCTGGGCCGGGCAATTACATGAAATCGGTCTCATGATCGCCCACAGCCAGTATCACAAACACGGTGGCTACGTGCTGGCAAACATGGACCTGCCCGGATTCTCCCGCCAGGAACAGGGGGCCTTGTCAATCATGGTGCGACTGCATCGCCGCAAATTCCAGCCCGAGTTAATCGAAGATAGCGTCTACGTGCGCTCCGATGCCTTGAGCCTGATGACAAGACTCCTGCGCCTGGCCGTGTTACTCAATCGCGGGCGTGGCCCGATGGAGTTACCGCAACTGCGATTACAACTGAACGATGCCCAGGATATGACTTTTGAGATTCCGGAGCCCTGGCTGGAAAACCATCCCCTCACCAATGCCTACCTGGAGCAGGAAGTCGAGATGATGGCGGCAGTCGGCTACGAATTGCGCTTCATAAAGAGTTGATCCAGACCGCCTCCGCAAGATCGTTACTGCTGGCGGTCGCAATCATGTCCGGCGGCAAGTTTCTGTTTGCGATCCAGGATGCCATCATCAAGGAAATGAGCGGCGCTTACCCGGTTCATCAAATCCTGACCATCAGGGGCCTCGTCGCTGTCCCTTTGCTGCTGGTACTGATTCATTTCACCCACGGTATCGGCCTCCTGCGGCATCATCATCCCGGCCTCCACCTGGCCCGCGGGGTACTGATGCTGGCAGCGTTTATGAGCTTTTATATCGCTCTCGCCGGTACTTCATTGACGGTTGCGACGGCATTGTTTTTCACCGCGCCGTTTTTTATCACCTTGCTGTCGATTCCCCTGCTGGGTGAAAAGGTTGGCTTTCGTCGATTCGTAAGCATCACGATCGGTTTTGTCGGGGTGCTGATCGTGCTGCGACCCGATACCGAATCCTTTAATTTTTTCAGCCTGTTACCGGTCGTTTCGGCATTTTTTTATGCCTGCTGCCAACTCATGGTACGGGTCGCCAAAATGACCGATCCACCGGCGGTCATGTCACTGTATGCGAGCGTCGCATTTGTATTGCTGGGCAGTTTCACCGGGTTGCTGTTATCGGGCATCGAGCCAGCACAGGATGCTGGCGTCAGTGCGCAGTTTCTGCTGCGCGCCTGGTCGATGCCAGGTAGTTTTGACTTATTTTTGCTGACGCTGACCGGATTGACCAGCGCGCTGGGTTTCATGTGTACGAGTAGTGCCTATCAGCGTCAACCCGCTTCGCATATTGCACCTTTCGAATACATCATGATCGTCTGGGTGACGTTACTGAGTTACCTAATCTGGTCCGACGTCCCGGATTTACCCGGCATTACCGGTATCGCCCTGATCATCGGTTCGGGCATCTATGTGCTCAGACGCGAGGCAAAAGTGGAGGCAAGGCCGATTGCTTATTCGGGTTTAACCCGTCGATAAACCGCTTCGTAACCTCGATGTCCTGTCGATATGTCGGTCAGACAACAGTGAATATTATCAATAAGGGCCTTTATGCTGGCTGAAAACAATGCAGCATTTTATGGCCGAATCAATGTACCATTATTCAAGATACCGGTTTTCACTTAAATGTGGATAATCCCTAGATCGGGCAGACCAGGTTACCGAGTTTTTCGGTGAGCTTCATGTTTTCCGAGTAATCAACCGGGCAATCGATCAGCACCACGGTATCGTCGGCGATCGCCTGTCTCAACGTCGGTAACAAATCATCAGCCGACTCGACGCGATAGCCCGTGGCGCCAAAACTCTCGGCATATTGGACGAGATCCGGATTGTTGAACTCAATCTGGGTATCTCGACCGAAACGACGGTCCTGGTGCCATTTGATCAAGCCGTACTTACTGTCGTTCCAGACCAGGATGATAATCGCGGTACCGATGCGCAACGCGGTTTCGATCTCCTGCGAATTCATCAGGAAACCGGCATCACCGGTCACGGTTAATGCAGTCCGGTCAGGAAAGGCGAGCTTGGCAGCGATGGCACCCGGCAAACCTATGCCCATTGCCGCAAATCCATTGGAAATAATACAGGTATTGGGGCGCTCAGCCTGGTACATGCGGGCCATCCACATCTTGTGCGCACCGACATCGGAAACCACGATATCTTCCGGATTCAGGGCCTCGCGCAAATCAAGAATGATTCTCTGCGGCACCAGTGGAAAAGCGTCGTTATCGTTGTGCGCATTGAGTTCCTCGACAATCGTCTCACGCAGGACTTGCGCCTTTGAGTCAGCCTGGGATCTGGCTTCGTTCGCAATTGCGGTTAACGCTGCGCCGATATCGCCAACCACCCCACACTCGAGAATATAGTGTTCATCGACTTCGGCCGGGCTCATATCGATGTGGATAATTCTGGCTGATTTCTCGGCATTCCAAAGGTACGGGTGATATTCGATCATGTCGTAGCCGACACAAACCACGACATCGGCACGGTCGAAACCACAGGCAACATAATCGTGGGCCTGCAAGCCCACGGTGCCCAGCGACAGTTCATGAGAAAACGGAATGCTGCCCTTGGCCATGAATGTGGTTGCCACGGGAATCTTAAGCTTTTCGGCAAAACCGACCAGGGCATCGTTCGCATTGGCACGCACGACGCCGTTTCCCGCCATTACGATCGGGTAGCTCGCGTGCGAAATAATCTGCGCCGCCTGGCTGATCTTATCGGCCGGCGGCACGGGTGGTTTGGGGCTTTGAACCTTGAGCGGTGTCTTATCTTCAACCTCCATTTCGGCCACGTTTTCCGGAAAGTCGATAAAACTGCCGCCCGGTTTTTCGGCCTGGGCCGCCTTGAACGCCTTGCGCACGATTTCGGCGACGATTTCAGGCTCGCGAATCTGCACGCTGTACTTGGAAATCGGCGCGAACAGATTAACCAGGTCGAGCACCTGGTGACTTTCCTTGTGCATACGCGTGGTCGCGCCCTGGCCTGCGATGCCGATAATGGGAGCACGATCCATGTTCGCGTCGGCAAAACCGGTAACCAGATTAGTGGCACCCGGGCCGAGGGTGGAGAGACAGACACCCGCCTTGCCGGTCAGCCGTCCGTAAACGTCGGCCATGAACGCTGCACCCTGCTCGTGGCGCGTGGTGATAAACCGGATGTTACTGCCGATCATCGAGTCCATGACGTCAAGATTCTCTTCTCCCGGAATACCGAAAATATACTCGACGCCCTCGTTCTCGAGACAGCGCACAAACAAGTCACTCGCCTTCATAATAACTCCTTAAGCTGGTGCCGATTCTACCGAAATTTGATCGGGATAAATTTCGTCGAGCGGTACCGATCGCCCGTTATCCTGTACCACACGACAATGGAAACGGCGTAATTGACGCGGTTCGTGCACCCCGCAGGAATGTGCAATGATACCAACCTCGTGTTCGATTTGATCCTGAAAGCTGGCAACGCGCTGCGCCTTGTTTACCGGATCCAACCCGCGCTGTAACTTGACATCGTGCGTGGTGATTCCGGTTGGGCAGGTGTTCTTATTGCACTGCAGCGCCTGGATACAGCCCAGCGCAAACATGAAGCCGCGCGCCGAGGTACAGAAATCAGCACCCATACAGAGCGCCCAGGCAACTTTTGCCGGGTGCACCAGCTTGCCGGAAGCAATCACCTTGACCCGGTCTCGCAATCCATGCAGGTTCAGCTTGTCAACCACCAGCGGTAAACCCTCGCGCAGGGGCAGGCCTACTTCGTCAATCAGTGGCATCGGCGCGGCACCGGTGCCTCCCTCGGCACCGTCAACGGTGATGAAATCCGGTGCGCTTTCGATACCGCGCTCTTTAACTTCATCAAACAATTCATCCAACCAGCCACTGGCACCGATCACAGTTTTGAATCCAACCGGTCGGCCGGTGAGAATCCTGATGTGATTTATCATATTAAGCAGGTCATCGACCGAGTTTATGTCGGGGTGTCGATTCGGGCTGATCGAATCTTCGCCAACTCGAATACCTCGAATCTCGGCGATCTGCGGGCTGACCTTCGCACCGGGCAGGATGCCACCCTTCCCCGGCTTGGCGCCCTGGCTCAGCTTTATTTCGAACATACGGACTTGCTCGTGCCTGGCCAGTTCGACCAGCTTTTCATCGCTGAGGTTGCCGTCGAGATCACGCACCCCGTACTTGGCGGTGCCGATCTGTACCACCAGGTCGCAACCGGGTTCCAGGTGAAAGGGCGATACGCCGCCCTCACCGGTATTCATCCAGCACTGGGTTTTCTTGGCGCCATTGGCGAGTGCGGTAATCGCAGGTGCCGACAAGGCGCCGTAACTCATCCCTGAAATATTGTAAAGAGAACGCGTCACATAAGGCTTTTTGGCATAAGGGCCGATCGTAACTTCGCCCGGCGGTACTGCATCGGCACCGAGCGTCGGGAACGCACAGTTAACAAAAATTGTCGTCCCGGCGGGTTTCAAATCCCGGGTCGAACCAAACGCGACCGTGGTGTCGATGTGCTTGGCCGCACGGTAAACCCAGGAGCGCTCAGCCCGGTTAAACGGCAGCTCTTCCCGATCCATCGAAAAAAAATACTGTCGGAAAAACTCGCCGAGATGCTCGAAGAAATAGCGAAAGTGACCAACGACCGGGTAGTTGCGTCGAATTGCCTGCTTGGTCTGGGTCACGTCAGCAATATAAATGACAACCAGTGTAATCAATCCGATGCACACTGCCAGCACGAACAAAGTTGCGACAATGGACAGAAAACCGGACACAAAGTTATTAACAGTGTCACCGACAAAGGGCAATTCCATGGGGTATCCTCGCAGTTGTTATTAGAATCTTTCGACCCCAATCATAATAAAACATTCAGCGTTTAATCAGAATTTTATCGGCCGCAAATAAACTTCTTTAGTACGGACAAAAATGGCACAATCACGCCGCTTAAATTTATCATCCAAGTACAGGAGACATCATGGAAAATATAACAACCTGGATATCCGAAAACGCCTTCGACTGGGGCATCAAGATCGGAATTGCGATTGCGATCTTTATCGTCGGTAAGATCGTTGCACGAATATTGAGTAACCTGGTTAAAAAGGCAATGAGTCGAGCCGGTACCGATGCCATACTGGTTGGCTTTATCGGCAATATCACCTACGCCATATTGCTCATCGCAGTAGTGCTCGCGGCCATCGACTCGCTCGGTGTCAATGTGACCTCGCTGATGGCGATTGTTGCCGCTGCGGGACTCGCCGTCGGCCTCGCACTCAAGGATTCGCTGGGTAACTTTGCTGCCGGGGTCATGATCATCATCTTTCGGCCCTTCAAGATCGGTGATTTTATTACCGCGGGTGGTGCGGCAGGCGTCGTCGATGAAATCGGCCTGTTTGCAACGATGATGCACACGGGCGATAACCAGCGTCTCATCGTTCCCAACTCATCGATCATCGGTGGCAACATCGTCAACACCAGCGCGCTACCGACGCGCCGAATCGATCTCGTATTCGGTATCGGTTACGACGATAACATCGGCCAGGCACGCGACATCATCATGGCGGTGATGGAAGCCGATGAACGCATACTGAAAGATCCCGCTCCCGCGGTTGCGGTCGGGGAACTGGCTGATTCCAGTGTCAACCTGAATGTGCGCCCGTGGGTTGAATCAGGCGATTACTGGCCGGTTCGAGCCGATCTGCTGGAGGGCATCAAGGTGAAGTTTGACGAGGCGGGAATCAGTATTCCGTATCCGCAGCAGGATGTTTACATGCACGAAGTTAATGCAGCGAGTTAAGATTTCGCACGCGGCAGTCGTCAGGCTGCCGCTGATTTCAGTTCTACCCCATCGATGGTGATGCGATGCATCAGGCGACGCTCACCGTGATAGTCGTTCAGCGCGCTATGGTGCGTGGCACGATTGTCCCAGATTGCCATGGATCCTTTCTGCCACTGGAAACGGCAGGTAAATTCATTGCGGCGGGCATGCGCATACAGGTAATCGAGCAACGGTTGCGATTCCTCTTTAGTCCAGTTCTCGAATTTCACGGTAAAGTCACCGTTAACGTAAAGTGCGGGACGACCCGACAGCGGATGCTTAATGATGACAGGATGGATTGCGTCCTGCGTTGCCGCCCCGGTATTACCGAGCCTGTCGTTGAGATCGTCGGGGTCGGTGTCGATATAGGCAACCTCGCCGAAGGCATGCCGGCTGGAATGCTCGGCGTTCATCGTCGATAGCATCTGCTTGAGCCCATCGGAAAGGGCATCATAAGCCGCGTACATGCTGGCAAACAGGGTATCGCCACCCACCGATGGAACTTCGCGCGCATACAGTATCGATCCCAACGCCGGAATCTGGTCGTAAGAATGATCGGTGTGCCAGCTGGATCCGATATTTGCCTTCTGGTGTGCTTCCTTACGCACCTCGGCAATGACCGGGTGAGAGTCCACCGCCTGGAAAAAACGATTCACGTTGATCTTGCCCCAGCGCTGCGCGAACTCGATGTGTTGATCGGGGGTGAGCTGCTGATCACGCAAGAAAATGACGCTATAGTCGATAAATGCCTGGCGAATCTCGGCAAACTGCGCGTCGCTGATGCCTCCCGCTATATCGACTCCCGAGATAATCCCGCCCAGCGCCGGACTCAGGGGTGAGACTTCGATGGTCTTGTATCTGGCAGTCATGACTGTGGCTCCTGCCCTGCCCGCGGCATCACTTCTGCGCCAACGGCTTCGGGCTCGTGATCGGTAAGATACTCGGGGAAACCGGGGGCACGCAAGTCCTCGTTGCAGGCATCCTCGAGGCGTTTGACCACCATCGATGACCAGGCGCGCGGTCCGTACCTGGCGAGCCCATCGCGCATGATTTGCACCGCGAGCGGCGACATTTCGAGCGGTACGCCGAGCTTTTTGCCAAGATCATCGAACAAAGTCAGGTCCTTGACCTCGTGATCCATCGTGAAATTAATATTGTAACTGCCATTCAGAATCAACTGACCCTCGGTTTCGTGAACAAACGAATTACCCGATGAAATTCGGATTGCCTCGTAGGCGATACCGAGATCGATGCCTGCTTTCTTCGCGACCATGAAGGCTTCACCGGTTGAAATCAGCTGCACGCCGGCGAGATAGTTGGTTGCCACCTTCAGGATCGAAGCGCTGCCGAGCTCCCCGGTATGCAATATGTTGCGACCGACGGACGTCAACAGAGGTAACACCTGGTCAAACGCTTCACGCTTACCTCCGGCAAAGATCGCGATATTGCCGGTGGCGGCGCGATGGCAGCCACCCGATACCGGGCAATCGAGCGGTATCGCACCCCTGGCCTCGACCATGGCCCCGAGGCGCCGGACTTCATCAGCATCGGTGGAACTCATTTCCAGCCAGATCTTGCCGGGGCCCATTCCTGCCAGCACACCGTGGGATTCTTCCATGACCTCGGCCGACACCGTCGGTGACGGCAGACAGGTAATGACGACGTCGCACTGTTGCGCCATTTGCTGACCCGATTCGCCCCAATGCGCACCTTGCTGCAGAAGCTCTTGTGCGACATCGTCGTCCACATCGCGCACCACCAGGTCAAAGCCGTTACGCAGCAAGCTGCCGGCAAGCTTCGCACCGACGTTACCGAGTCCGATAAATCCAATTTTCATTGTCACCCTCATAAATAATCCAGTTCGAACGGATAGCCCGATAACACGACCGGGCCATCTGCACTGAGCCAGACCGGCTGCTCGAGCTTGACACCTTCTTTACCGCCCAGTTCGCCGGCATAGCACTCGATGCACACCACCATATTCTCCTCGAATATACCGTCATAGGCGCCCCACTCTTCGTCTTCGCGGTACCAGATAAACGGGTATTCAACGCCGAGTCCGCAACCGTGCGCCACGTCTGCGTAGCGATTCGGAATGCATTCGGGCGGTAACTGGTAACTCATATCCGAGTACTCGAGAAATCCCAATCCGGGTTTCAGCAATTCGGTATTGTGCTGCATCTGCTCGTAGGCCAGGGTGTAGAGCCGCCGTTGTGCACTCGTCGGGGCCTTATCCCCGACCACCCAGCTGCGCGAAATATCGTTGTAGTAACCCATTGGCCCGATCAGGTCGGTATCGAAAGCCAGCAAGTCGCCGTTTTCGATTACCCGATCCGAGGTTTCCTGGAACCACGGATTGGTTCTCGGCCCGGTGGTTAATAAACGGGTTTCGGGATATTCGCCGCCGCGCTGGATGCTACCATCGATGAGCAGGGCCAGCGCCTCGGCCTCGCGCATACCGGGTTCCAGTTTTTCTCGCATCGCCGTAACGCTTTGTTCACAAGTTCGCAACGAGCGGCGCAACGCGTCGATTTCATCGAGTGATTTTATTGCCCGCGCCTGCTCCATGATCGATTGCCCATCGATCAGCTCCAGCGACCGGCGCTGGCTTTCCAGCACCAGCGTCAGGTCGGCGCGATCGATTGCGAGCTTGTTCTCGGTAATCCCTTTTTCCCGCAACAGCGAAATCATCGATTCAGCCCAGCGCCGGCCCATTTCTGAGGCCCGGTTGCCGACCGCCATAAAATCAGTCGTCAGCGCGGGGCGAATATCTGTTACATAATCCAGCGCCAGGTGCGCAGAGCTGTTTAGTTCGAATAACACAGATTCACCGCTTGAGAATATCACCGCGTAGCGGCAGATATTATGCATGGTCCAGACCTGCATATTACGCGTACCCGTGGCATAGCGAATATGCACCGGATCGAACAACACGATCGCCGGGCATTCGGCTTCGATCAATCTTTTCCTGACCTGTTCGACGCGATAGTTCTGTATTCTGTCCTGCGCATCTGCGTCGACAACCGCTGGGAACTCTAAACCCATAATCGAATAAAACCTGAAATGTGAAACATGGAGAATCATACAGGCAGCAGCAAATAAATCGACATTTTTGGTGGCGGGTGACGAATCCACCGGATCGGCGTATTCTTGTCGCAACAATAACATCGAAGCGGGGTGGGACATGAACCTGGAGCGGGTTGTTTTTGGCTTTGTGATTATCCTGGCACTGGCCTTCACCTACGCCTTCGTCATGGGGGACATCGACAATGCCAGCCACCACAACGTCTGGCTGTTGACAATTGCAATCCTGATTAACTTGATCGCGACCGGGCTCAAGCTCGGTGATCGCTCCCAGGTCGGCGCGTTGTTGCTAGCGAGTAGCCTCGTGGTCGACCTGTTGCTGATCGCAGCGCGCGTCATCTGGGTCATCGATGAAAATCAGACCGCGCTCGGTCCAAGCCCCGAGTCCATGGCCAATATCGTGTCGCTGGCCGGCGGCGCGCTGTTAGCCAGTATCGTCACCGTTGTTATCCTGGTCAGCGATACGCTGATCTCCCGCCGCTAGCAAATCCATGGCGACCACCGCAGAACTAGACCGCGTCTCGATGGTGGTTCTGCGCTACATGCGCGGGCCGGTTTTTGTACTGATTGTCGTCTACGCGATTGGCATCACCGGCATGGCGCTGATTCCAGGCCGGGATGCTGACGGCAACGTCGAGTATATGAACCTGTTTCATTCATTTTATTTTTTCACCTATACCGCAACGACGACCGGTTTTGGCGAGATTCCCTCTGAATTTACCGATGAACAGCGACTATGGGCGATTCTCTGTCTCTACATGGGCGTGGTCGCGTGGCTGTATGCGATCGGATCGATTTTCCGTCTGGTGCAAAATCCGCATTTTCTGCTGGCGCTCAGGGAGCATCGCTTCGCCAAGAAGGTGCGACGCATCCAGCATCCGTTTTATATCATCTGTGGCTTCGGCGATACTGGTAGCCTGCTGGCACGCGGCCTCAGCGATCACTGGATGCGTGCCGTCATCATTGACATCGATCCAGAACGTATCAAGGCGCTGGGGCTGAGAGACTACCGCGTCAGCATGCCCGGCCTGTGCGCGGACCCGGCAAATCCCAAGCACCTGGTTGACGCCGGTGTGCAAATGCCGAATTGCAGGGGTGTCGTGATTCTAACCGTTGATGACGAGGCCAATGCACGCATCGCGGTCATGTCACGATTATTGAATCCGGTTATCCATATCCTGTGCCGCTCGACGACGAAACAGCATATCAAGCACCTGTGTTCGCTGGGTCATGTCACCATCATCAACCCGTTTGAAATTTTTTCCGAGCTGATAAGCATGGCGATCACTGCCCCTCGCCTGCACAATCTGAATGCCTGCCTGGTACACAATCCACGGGTCAAGCTGGGACAGCCGATTACCGTACCCACGGGCAACTGGATTATCTGCGGCTATGGCCGCATGGGAAAATGGCTATACCGACAATTTATCCGTAACGGTATAAAGCCGGTCATCATCGACCCCAACGCGGGCAAGGTAAAGGGGGCGGCAACGGTTATCAATGAGCATGCCAATAGCGCAACCCTGCTCAAGGCCGGACTGGTAAACGCTGTCGGCGTCGTGGCGGGCACCGATAACGACCACGATAATCTCAGCATCCTGATGTGTGTAAAAGCGATAAAACCTGATGCTTTTACCATCGCCCGTCAGAATCGACACGAAAATCAGATCGCCTTTGATGCCGCCAGCGCTAACCTGGTGCTGCAATCAAGCCTGACCACGGCCAGGCGGGTACTCAAGCATCTGATATCACCACAGGTTCAGCAGTTCGTCGATTACCTGCGCGAACAGGGCGAGGACATTTGTGAGCTGGCCGTGGAACGTCTTAAATCGAAGATCGGCGACAAGCCACCACATTTGTGGCATTGCCGGATCAACGACGAGGAAGCCAGCGCGGCTAGCGAATATCTGCAAAGTGGCGGAAAGCTGAACCTGGGGCAGATCAGGAAAGACCCGCATGATCTCGACGGCCTGATTGCCTGCATCCCTTTGACCATCAAGCGCGATGGGCAGTGCACGATGCTGCCCGGCGACGACGCGCAAGTCATGCTGAATGATGAAATATTGTTCTGCGGCACCGAGCATAGCGAAGTCATACTCTCGGCAACCGTGAACAATGCCTACACGCTCGACTACCTGCTCAGTGGCCGCGACAAGCCACGCGGCTATTTATTCCGCTGGTTCGATGATCGCAGTCACACCACGATAACTCAGTTATGACAATCTTGTTACTGCGATAGAATGTCGTAGAATTACCACAGCTACCGCTCAACCAATTGAATCTAAAAATTATATGATCATTACCGATAAATTTGTGCTCATTCACATGCACAAGACCGGTGGTCAATCACTGGGCCATATCCTTCACGATTGTGTCCCGAGTGCAAAGCCTATCGGTTATCACTACCCGTACCACATGCTGCCTGTTGAATATGCCGATTTGCCGGTCGTGGGCATGGTACGAAACCCCTGGGACTGGTATGTTTCTTGGTACGCGTTCAATACACGCCCCGAAATCAATACCCCGTTGTTTTTTATTATTTCTGACGGATTTCAGGCCGACTTCAAGCGTACGATTAAAAACCTGGTCAATCTGTGCTCAGATTCACCCGAGAGTCAAAACTACCGTAACGCGCTTATCGATATTTTGCCGGAAACACTGGAAGGCAATGCCGGGGTTGGTCTGACCAAAGATTCGATCCGTAATATGTCTTCACCAGAGCTCGGTTACTACTCCTGGCAGTTTCAGCGCATGCATGGCGATATCGAAAACAAAGCCCTGCATATCGGGCGTTTTGAAAACCTGCAGCAGGAATTCCTGTCGATAATGAGACAACTGGAGGTCGAAGAGGTCGCCGCGATGCAGGCAAAGTTCGACACTAATCCGAGAATGAACGCCTCACGTCACAGCCACTACTCGCGTTACCTCGATGACGAGCTGCGTGAATTGATTGCGCAAAAGGAGTCGCAGCTGATTGATAAATACGGTTACAAATTTGAACGGGATGAAGCGGACGAAAAACGCATCGAGTTTCCCAACATTCAAATCAGTTATCGCAATGATTCATTTCAAAAACTATCGGGCAAGGCGCACAATTTTCTGTTGATGAAACCCGATGTCGATCTCGAATTCATCAAGCGCAAGCTGGCGAAAATTCCGGAGCGCGCATGGCATCAATCGGGACGCGAGAAAACTTACGAGGCACATAAACAAACCCAGTCGCTGCTGCTGATTCATGACGATGATTTTCGCCATTACAATCCTACCTATCATGATTTATACAGCGAGTTCAGACGAGAGCTCAAGCCAATTTTTGATTTCATCGCGAACTACTATGATAACAATGGTTACATTGTGCGGGCCCTGTTTGCACGCCTGCAGGCTCATGGCAGAATTGGTTCCCATACCGACGGAATGTTCAGCCTGTTGAAATGTCATCGTATCCACATTCCTGTAATTACCAATGACCAGGTCACGTTTACGATTGGTGGTGAAGAAAAAGTACTGGGCGAAGGCGAAATGTGGGAAATCAACAACGCCACCCTGCACGCGGTCGATAATCGCAGCGATGAAGATCGCATCCACCTGATCGTCGACTGGGTACCGAACTCTACGGTGCGCCCCGAAGACAAGCGGCCAACACCGCCGCCGCGTAAAGTACCGCCCAGCAGCGCGATCCCGAGCTACAACGGCAGGACAGTAGGTCGCAACGAGCCCTGCCCCTGCAATTCAGGCAAAAAATTCAAGCAATGCCATGGGGCACCACATTAACTATCGGGGCCTGTAGGCGACGCACTCGATTTCTACGAGGATATCGATCAGGAACTCGCTCACGAGCGCGGATCGCGTCGGCGGCTCGTCTGCGAAGTACTCCGAATAAACGGCGTTGAATCCCGCGAAGTCCTCGCGCCGCTTGAGCCAGACCATCGATTTCACCACGTCACCAAGTTCACATCCAGCCTCGTCCAGGATCTCACGCAGGCTGTCGAGGCAGGCACGGGTCTGATCCTCGATACTGCCATCTGTCATCGGCTTGCCGTCGCGCATCGGCACCTGGCCGGTTATAAAAACAAAATCTCCCGCACGTACTGCCCGTGAAAGCGACAGTACCCGTCCGTCGATTGCCAGCGGTGCTCCAATGACCTCTTTTTGCGGCATGCTGCGTCCTCCCGGTTATGTTTTGCTTTAAATCTATGGGAAACTTCGGCTTGAAAGCCGTGACTATTCTGGAATCTCAATGAGCCTGACACAAGAACTAATCGCACTGGTTCGCAACAAACCGATTTCAGACCTGGATTTGAAACAGGCCTGCATGTTAAGCCTTGACGCGATTGCCTGCGCCTATGCCGGCAGTGCAACCAGGGTTGGTGAAATTTTACGCGACTGGGCAGCACGGGGCGACATGGACAACAAGCGCCTGGCAATGCTGATGGGTGCACTTACCCATATCACCGAAACCGATGATCTTCACCGGGCATCTGTGACCCATCCCGGTTGTGTCGTAGTGCCGGCTGTTTTATCACTGGGGGCGAAGCTGGGGTCGAGTAACGAACAGATGCTGGTTGCCGTATTGCACGGATTCGAAGCCATGTGCCGTATCGGCGCGGCAGTGGGACCGAGCCATTACAAGGTCTGGCATAACACTGCTACCTGCGGTCCATTCGGATCGGCAATGGCCACAGCCACACTGCTTGAACTCGATGATCAACAAACCCTGAATGCAATGGGTAACGCCGGCACCCAGGCCAGCGGCTTCTGGGAGTTCATGGAAACAGGTGCCATGAGTAAACACCTGCACGCCGGACGCGCCTGCGAGTCGGGCATGCTTGCTGCGGAACTCGCGCTGCAGGGTTTTACCGGTTCGCCGGAAATTCTTGAGGGCAAAAAGGGATTCTTTGCGGCGATGTGTGCCGATCCCGAACCGCGAAAACTGCTCGTCGAGCCGGAAGCAAGCTGGCAGCTGCAGCTGACATCGATCAAGCCCTGGCCTTCGTGCCGACACACCCATCCAGTCATCGATTGTGCGCTTGAAATCCACGATGTACTTGACGGCAATCCAGTTAAAAAGATCGGCATCAAAACCTACCAGGCGGCACTTGACGTCTGCGATTGTCCCGAACCTGAGACCGAGTACCAGGCGAAATTCTCGCTCTACCACACCGCGGCGATCGCGGTTCTCGAAGGCAATGTGGGCCTCGACTCATTCGATGCCGGCGCCAGGAAACGCAGTGAAAAATTGCGCCGGTCAACCACCGTGTCGGTCGTCGATCCTTACGCGTCGAGCTACCCGGTATCCTGGGGTGCCGAGGTAACCGCGGTCACGGAATCCGGCGAGAGTTTCAAGGTATCGCGCCGGGATTGCAAGGGAGACCCCGAGCTCGCACTGGACAATGACGAGATGCGCGACAAGGCGATGGGCCTGTTACGGTACGGTGGATTAAGCGAAAGCCAGGCGAGCCAGTTGTGCAACGGCGTGCTTGCCCTGCCCACCGACAATAGCCCCAACACCATATTTCCCGATTTTATCAAGCACGTCACATGTTAAAAGATTCCACTACGTCAACACAGCGTGCGCTAGAGGGCCGCTTACGCGGGAATGATTGAGTGCGGATCAGTTTATACTTTAATAATTATTTCGATAATTCTAGTAATATAGTTGATATCAATAGAAAAATATCCTAGAATCACAGCCATGAAACTCGAAACCGCCGCTAATATTCTCGCCAAGATCGGCAATCCAACCCGACTCAAGATCGTGCGCCTGCTGGTGCGGGCTGGCGACGAAGGACTACCGGTTGGAATGATTCAGCAGAAACTGGGCATTCCCGGGTCGACGCTGACGCACCATATTTCGCATCTGAAATCCGCGGGTGTGATCCGGCAGGAACGTCAGCAGGCCACTCTGATCTGCAGAATCGAGTACGCCTTGATCGCAGACCTGGTTGATTACCTGACGCAAGAATGCTGTGCCGATGCCATTACTCGCAATGACGCAGCGTGATTTTTTAACCACTATATTTCGAGATTACTAGAAATATGAATACATGTACCGAAACCGCAACGCGTAATCATCCGCTTTTGCCACTCGTGATATCGATAGCAAGGGACAAGGTATTCAATGCCCTGCTGTTGATCATGATCCTGCTGGCGGTCATTGATCCACCGCAACTCGCAGTCAGTGTGTTATCGACGCTTGAATCCCTGTTGGAAATGTTACCCTACTTCGCACTGGCCATTGGCGTCGCGGCCTATGCCAAGGCCACCAGTGCCGATGCCCTGATAGCCAGGGCATTTAGCGGCAACCCGGTTCGCGCAACAGTACTCGCCGCCCTGGTCGGTGCAATTTCGCCATTTTGCTCCTGCGGTGTTATCCCGTTGATCGCCGCGATGCTCGGAGCCGGCGTGCCGCTGGCACCCGTCATGGCTTTCTGGATCGCGTCTCCGATCATGGATCCCGAAATGTTTATCCTTACCGCGGCAGGTATCGGTTTTAACTTCGCCGTTGCCAAAACCCTTGCCGCGATGACGATGGGATTAATGGCGGGTTTTTCAGTCCTGCTGATCAAACGTTACGGCGGGCTCGAAGCACCGCTGCGGGCCGGTGTCAGCCGCTGTTGCAGTAGCAGTTGTGCCGATGATCAACCAACCCAGGTATTCTGGAAATTCTGGCGCGAATCCGCGCGCATCGACTTGTTCCGGACCGAGTCGCTGTCAATTGGTACGTTTCTCGGAAAATGGCTGGCCCTGGCTTTTTTCCTTGAAAGCCTGATGATTGCCTACATCCCGTCCGACTGGATCGCCGGCTATGTCGGCATCGATAACGCGTTTGCCATTCCACTGGCCGCGATTGTCGGGGCCCCGTCTTACCTGAACGGTTACGCCGCGATCCCGCTGATTTCAGGATTGCTTGAAATTGGTATGACACCCGGTGCGGCGATGGCTTTCGTGACCGCCGGGGCGGTGTCATCGATTCCGGCAGCGATCGCAGTCTGGGCTCTGGTCAAGAAACCGGTTTTCATACTTTACCTGCTACTCGGTTTGTCCGGCTCGATCATGACTGCGTGGATCTACCAGCTCAGCGGCGGCATAATCTAGAGAATTCTGCGCCGGGAAAAATTCAATCATGCTGCAATAGATTGCGGGTCATGCCCGCAATGAAGACTGACGGCGGTCCGACGTATCGGTCACGTCCGGCATGACGCCAACGACTTTGGTTAGAGTCGCATCACGACCTTGCAGGCTTCGCCGGCATTGAGCCGGGTAAACCCGGTTTCGAAATCCTCGAAATCGATGTGATCGGTGATTACCGGGCTCACGTCGAGGCCGCTGCTCAACATCGCTATCATCTTGTGCCAGGTTTCAAACATTTCGCGCCCGTAGATGCCCTTCAGGCTAAGCCCCTTGAATATTGCCAGGTTCAGGTTAACGCTTGGGCTGTTTGGATAGAGCCCGAGCAAAGCGATCTTGCCGCCGTGATTGATAATATCGATCAGGTCGTGTAGCGCGTTTTCGTTGCCCGACATTTCGAGACCGACATCGAATCCCTCGAGCATGCCGAGTTCTTCCATGACGTCATGCAAATCCTCCTGCCCTGCCCTGACGGTGCGCGTCGCGCCGAACTGATTCGCCATGCCGAGGCGCTTTTCGTTGACGTCGGTAATCACGACATGGCGCGCACCGACATGGCGCGCGACCGCCGTCGCCATCAGGCCGATCGGGCCCGCACCGGTAATCAGCACGTCTTCACCCACCAGGTCGAACGATAACGCGGTGTGCACCGCGTTGCCCAGGGGATCCAGTATCGATGCGATGTCATCGCTGATTTCCTCGGGAATCTTGTAGGCATTATCGGCTGGGATGCAGACGTAATCGGCGAACGCACCGGGGCGGTTAACCCCGACACCTCGCGTATCCCGACACAGGTGGCCGCGGCCGGCGCGGCAGTTGCGGCACTCGCCGCACATGATATGGCCCTCGCCGGAAACCCTGTCCCCAACCTTGACCGAGTGCACCATATCCCCGATTTGCTCGATAATACCGATATATTCGTGCCCCACGGTCATCGGCACCGGCACATGTTCCTGCGCCCACTGATCCCAGTTATAGATATGCAGATCGGTGCCGCAGATGGCAACCTCGTTGACCTTGATCAACACGTCCTCCGGTCCGGGCTCGGGTTTGGGCACATCTTGCAGCCACAGACCCGGTTTGTCGTGAGCTTTTACCAGGGCTCTCATGTCAATCTCCTACTGGATTAATCCAATCTGTTTGCCGACAGCAACAAACGCGTCGATGGCTTTATCGAGCTGCTCGCGACTGTGCGCGGCGCTCATCTGGGTACGCACCCGTGCTTTTCCTTTTGGCACCACAGGAAACGAGAAGGCGGTGACGTAAACACCGTGCTTCATCAGCTCGCTCGCGAGCTGCTGTGCGATCATCGCATCACCGGTCATAACCGGGGCTATAGGATGCTGACCCGGGATGATATCGAATCCGGCTTCCTGCATCCGGGTGCGAAAATAGGCCGTATTTTCGGCCAGCTTCTGCCGCAAATCAGCGCTTTGCTCGAGCAACTCGAGCGCGTGCAACGTGGCCGTGACGATACTCGGTGCCAGACTGTTTGAGAACAGGTAGGGCCGCGCGCGCTGACGCAGCAGATCGATTACCGCCTGCGGTGCAGTGATATAGCCACCACTGGCACCACCGAGCGCTTTACCAAAAGTTCCGCTGGTGATATGCACCCTGCCCTCGACACCCAGCAGTTCCGGGGTGCCGGCACCACGCTCACCGATAAACCCGATGGCATGGCTGTCGTCGACCATGACCAGCGCATCGTATTGTTCGGCCAGGTCACAGATTGCCGGCAGGTTGGCGTAAGTGCCGTCCATCGAGAAAACCCCGTCCGTCACAATCAACCGAAAGCGGGCCGTTTCAGCCTCGATCAGCCTGGCTTCAAGCTCGTCCATATCGCTGTTGGCATAGCGCAGGCGCTGGGCCTTGCACAGACGGATGCCATCGATAATCGAGGCATGGTTGAGACTGTCGGAAATGACTGCATCCTCGGCGCCGAGCAACACTTCAAAAATTCCGCCGTTGGCATCGAAGCAGGATGAAAACAGGATCGCATCATCCATTTTCAGAAATGCGGCCAGCTTCTGTTCGAGCGTCTTATGAATATCCTGGGTGCCGCAGATAAAGCGTACCGAGGCCATGCCGAGGCCATGACTGTCGAGACCGTGATGCGCCGCCGCAACCATGTCGGGGTGATTGGCGAGACCGAGGTAATTGTTGGCACAGAGATTAATTAAATCATTGTCCCAGTTCTGGGCATGCACGCTGGCCCCCTGGGCTGAATCGAGCGGTCGCTCGCGCTTGTACAATCCCTGTGCTTCGATCGACTTGAGTTCCTGCTCCAAGTGGGCGATGAATTGATGTGACATTGCGCTTACCCCGATCTGCTCTCCAGGATCATATACTAACCAAATTTATACCCCGGTGGCTGTTTTTTGCGCGACCAGGTAAAGCGCGAGGCCGGTGAGCGCGAGCAGCGTCAGCCCCGGCAATACCAGGTCGTAGCCACCCCAGGACCAGACCAGCGCGCCGAGGAAAGGTGCCGACCCGGAGCCTGCCAGGAAAACCAGCGCCAGCGCGCCCGACTTGGCGCCGAATTGGCGCTCTCCCAGCAGTTCACGCGCAATCACCGGTCGCACGATGCTGACGACACCCCAGGCGCCACCGAAAGAAATCACGAACGCGATCAACAGGGCCGGGGTCGCGGCGGCGCCGATCAACAGAACAATTGAAACTCCCATCAGCACGAAGCAGGCAATCGCGATGCCGTGATTGGATACATGTCGCTGCGCAGCAATCATCGCCAGACGACCCGCGACCTGCATCGGGCCGATGAAGGATATGGCAATCACCGCCACTTCGGGATGAATATCGCGTTCATCGAGAATCGGCAATAAATGATGCAACGTGATGCCGTGCATCAACGCGGTCAGGCCGAAACCGATCGCGAGACACCAGAACACCGGTGAATAAAGAAATGATCGCTGCGTCGTCGACGGATAGATATCGGCAATTCGGCGCGCATTACCGTCCTTTTCGACCGCGTTGGCACCCAGCCACATGATCGGCGCCACCACCAGGATCGAGGTGAGACCAAATAACATCATCGCCGCGCGCCAGCCGAAGTTAATCGCCATGCTGTGTGCCACCGGAAAACTGATGGTACCGGCAAAACCCGCAATCAGCGTCACCATGATGATGGCGCGCTTGGCATCTGCTCCGCGCGCACGCGTGATCAACGCGAAGCACGGCTCGTATAAACTGCCCGCCATGCAGACCCCGATCACGCTCCAGAGCAGGTAGAACTGCCACAGAGTCTCGATCCGGGTCAGCAGCAGCAGGCAACAACCGCCGAGAATTGCTGCAGAAGTCATCATCAAGGCGCCCTTGCCAGCGTCGATCAGGCGCCCGTAAAGCGGCGAGCAAAACGCGGAAACAAACACGGCCAGCGTGATCGCCGCGGTCAGGTCGGCACGGCTCCAGCCCAGCGCCTGCTCCCAGTGCAGTAGCAACGCCGGGAAGCTGTAATACAGGCAGGCCCAGATCAGTGTCTGGGCGATAGCGAGCAATAGAATGGGCCGGTCTTTCATATTTTAATGATCATGTTTCAAACCTGGATACCGCGGTCAAGCCGCGGTATGACAGGTTGGAGGTAATCATGCTCCCCTGCTGTCCCATGGTTTGTAACGATGCATCGGAGCCGAGGATACCCAAGAGTCACTTTAAATCTTTTGCAACTAAAAACGTTATTGCTATGATGCCACCCAATTTCAGGCATGGATATCTTCACGTTCCCATCCATGAGCCAACACCAGATCTTCGACTACGTCATTGCCGGCGCCGGCTCGGCAGGATGTACGCTGGCCGCGCGTCTGTGTGAAGATCCCGATGTCACGGTTTGCCTGGTCGAAGCCGGCGGCAACGGCAACAGCCTGTTCGTGCGCATGCCGGCCGGCAACGGTTTTATCTTCGGCAATCCCCGCTTCGACTGGGGCTACGAGAGCCTTCCGCAGGCCGGGCTCGACGGCAGAACAATCTATTACCCA